>NZ_PYIB01000025.1:0-677 GCF_009129705.1 Roseobacter sp. TSBP12 | reverse complement strand
GCTGTCGCCAGTGACCTCCATGGGAATGTTAATGGCATGATCAGACGGCTAGCGCCTTTTGGGCAGCTAACCTATTCGATGTATATTTGGCATAGGGTGATCATTCTCGTTTTCATGAATGCTGTTGCGGACAAGATGTTTCACGGCAATCAAACTGTTCTTGTGGTAATGACGGTCTTGACCATCGCAGTGATTGTAACCGTAAGTTATGCAGGATATTTTCTGATAGAAACCCCGGCGCGCAAGGCGCTATCGAATGTTACCAGATCTCGCGACAAACCGTGAAGCAGAGGAAGCCCGCAATGCCCAGACCCAAGAAGAAAATTTGGTTCGTGGCGCAATGCGGCGAACCAATCAGTGGACAGACGATATTCAACCAAGTGATGCGCACGTGTTTATCCGATTGTGGCAAGGTCGAACATCTGCCTCTCGGAGGAACCACGCTTCAGAAGATCGGGCGGGCGCTTCTTAACCCACTTATTCTTTTGACACGCCTCCGTCCGGGAGACATCGTTTATACCTCGCCTCCTGGACAGATGGGACTTTGGTTTTTCCTGCTGACCGTTCTGGTTTTGCGCATGCGAGGTCATCCATTCTACGCCCACCATCACAGTTATCGGGCTATTGCGATTGGTCCACTCCCCCAAGTCCGTTTGATGGGAAAGCTTAGCGCGGGC
>NZ_PYIB01000024.1:0-209029 GCF_009129705.1 Roseobacter sp. TSBP12 | reverse complement strand
GCAACCCAAGTTGCCGATAATTTCTTTTTACTTCAATAACTTAATCCTGTTTTTCTCGTTTGCGCTACTGTCTTTGACGCATGTTCGATGCCGTGCTCCGTGCCCTTGCCGATCTCCGCCCTGTTGCGGACAAAAGGCGGCTGACTGACTACCCGACGGTTGCGGGCGATGCTGGAAGAGGGGTTCAGGGCTGAGGGGCCGATGATCATCGAAGCGCTTGTCAGCAGCGCGGAATATGACGAGCTGGTTCTGTTTAAGGATAAGTAGGCGCTCCTCGCGGGAAGGCGCACAAGAGCCTGGGCCGGCCGCAACAAACGTAGCGCTTTAGGGTGCTTCCTGTGTCCAGGACCGATGACCATAATAGCAAAGATCGGCCTTTGACGGACCTATCGGGCGGCGTTGACGACATGAACTGCGAGCGTGTGAGCGGCAACGTTACATCCGCATTCGGCAACCGCGTATGCCAGACATCCTCGGGCTGGATGTCCACGACGCGCTCCGCCCTCTCGAATTCTGCGGCGCGGGCGCGGGACCAGTCGATTTTGGCCCTGCCCGTCAGCAAGAGTGCCTCGCCTGTGGCAAAATCAGGAATGAACAATCCTGCGCGGCCGCAAACCTCGATGTTGCCAAGTGTGTTGTAGTATCGATTGCCCGCATAATCCGGAAAGGAAAGTGAGCCGTCCGCATTCAGACGCAAGACACCAGGCATGCCCCCGCGATGGGAAACATCCGCACCGTCTTCTGCGTAGGTCGCGATGAAGAAGGTGTCCGCCGAAGAGATAATCCGCTGTGCAGTCACATCGTCGATTGCAACGCGTTTACCTGCGTCAGGCGGAAATGACGTCGCAGGCGGTCGGATATCGCGCGTCCGGATGTATTTCGGGCAGTTGCCATAGCTCTGTTCGACATCTATCGACAGAACGTTCTTTGTTGCGGCAGTGATGACCCCATTCACACGGTTGCGCCGACGGGTCGCAAAGTCCAACCCAAGCACCGCCGCCTTGCTGCCTGGTCGTAGGTCCAGACCCAGCGGGTCGGTAAGCACTGGGTAGGTGTGGGCGATCAGCCGTGTGGGTGTTGCTTGCGCCCCGGTTGGCAGCGGGCAAACTGTCGCCCAAGGCCGGCCCTGCATATCCCGCAGGCCGACAAACAGCGCCGGCAGGCTTTCAAAGAAAGCCTGATGTTGCGGGGGCATCTCCGCCCGGATGGCGCGGGCAGCGCGTTCGCGATACTCTGCCGGAACACCGGTGCGGTCCTGCACTGCGCGTTCGCCCGCGTGGAAAACGTAATCAGGCCGGGTCATGGAGCTGTCCTGCACAGGTCAAAGGCCAAGATCGGACAGGCCCGGATGATCGTCAGGGCGCCGACCGAGTGGCCAGTGAAACTTGCGCTCATCTTCGCGGATCGGATGCTCGTTGATGCTGGCATGACGGTGCGCCATCAAACCGTCTTCGGCGAAGTCCCAGTTCTCGTTGCCATAGGCCCGGAACCATTGCCCGCTGTCATCTCGGTATTCATAGGCATAGCGCACGGCGATGCGGTTGCCGGCAAAGGCCCAAAGCTCCTTGATCAGGCGATAGTCCAGTTCGCGTGCCCATTTGCGGGTCAGAAAGGCCTCGATCTCGGCGCGGCCCACCGGAAATTCGGCGCGGTTGCGCCAGCGGCTGTCCTGCGTATAGGCCAGCGTCACCTTCGCTGGATCACGGGAATTCCAGCCGTCCTCGGCCAGGCGGACCTTTTCCTTGGCACTGTCTTCGGTGAATGGGGGAAGCGGGGGGCGGCACATTGGCATGTCCTTTTTCAGTTGAGGGGGGAGAGGCAGGCGGCCGGATAGGGCCCGGCCGCACTACCAGAGTCAGGCTGCGATCTCGGTTGAATCGACCACCGGGAAATCGATCTCGGTCTGGGCCAATTCGTTCAGGTAGTTGGTCCAGACGTTCAAGGCGACATGCTGCACAATTTCGATGATCTGGCCGTCGTCATACCCGGCCTCACGGACATCGCGCAGATCCTCTACGGCGACGCGTCCCCGCGCGTCCACCACCTTGACGGCAAACCGCACGGCGGCGTCCGCCTTGGCGTCGTTGGAGCGCCCGGCACGGTTGGCCGCGATCTCGGCCTCGTCGAGTTTGGCGAGGTTCTTGCCAAGGTAAGTATGGGCAGAAAGGCAGTAGTTGCAGCCGTTCGCTTGCGCCACTGCCAAGGCCACCCGTTCGCGGGTTGCGGCGGGCAGACGGCCTTTGTCAAGGGCTCCGGACAGGCCGAGGTACCCTTCCAGCGCGGCCGGGCTGACACTGGCAAGACGGAACAGGTTGGGGACCGAGCCAAGCTGTTTTTCGACGGCTTGCAACAGCGGTTGCGATGCGTCAGGCGCGGCTGCGATGTTGATGGGATAGGGAATGCGGGACATGAAAAAGCTCCTTTGCTTGTGGTGTGAGGTAGATTTAGGAGCTTCCATATTTTGGCGATAGATCATAAAAATGAGATAAAGATTCTCAAATTTTGGAAAGCATATGACCGACCGCCTTGAGACCATGTCCATATTTGTGTGCGTCGTGGACGAAGGCAGCCTGACAGCCGGCGCCCGTGCCTTGGCGATGCCAATCGCGACGGTTAGCCGCCGGATTTCCGAACTGGAGGACAAACTTGGGGCCGAGTTGTTGCTGCGGTCCCCACGGGGGTTGACACTTACGGATACCGGCCAAACCTATATCGCGGCCTGCCGCAGGATACTTGAAGAGGTTGCAGAAGCAGAGCGCAACGCCAGCGGTGAATTCACCGCTCCTCGGGGGACGCTGACGATGACCGCCCCCATCGTTTTTGGACGGTTGCACGTGCTGCCCGTGGTGACCGCCTTTCTAAAGGGCTTCCCGGATATCGACATACGGTTGGAACTGACGGACCGTCCAGTCAACCTGCACGAGGAACACCTTGATCTGGCGGTCCGCATCGGACCGCTTTCGGACAGTATGTTCATTGCGCGCAAAGTGGGCGAGGTGCGCCGCATTATCTGCGCCAGTCCCGCCTATCTGGCGAAACACGACCCCCCAAAAAATCCCGGCGATCTTGCGAAGCTGGATGCCATTACATTCCAAAGCCTCCTGCCGCCGCAGAACTGGCAATTTGACTCCGAGCAACCGCAGAAAGTCATGCCGATGCGCGCGCGCCTGATTGTGAACACAGCCGAAGCGGCGATTGATGCTGCTATTGACGGGTTGGGTTTCACGCGCGTTCTGTCCTATCAGGCCGCCGAGGCGATCAAGGCCGGGAAGCTGGTGCCGCTTTTGCAGGAATTCGAACCCGCAGCCTGGCCCGTCCATCTTCTCTACGAACCGCGCGCCCTGATCCCTCAAAAACTCCGCGCTTTCCTCGATTTTGCCGGACCGAGGATTGCAACCCACATGGCCTGATCCTCTCCACTCCTGCAGTCACCGCCTTGGCCAATCGGGAAACTTATCTCAACAATGTTTGCAGACACCGTTTAAGGTGACCAAGGCCTGTTGTTGGTAATGGTATAAAAGTCCCGGTTTGGATCAGAGATGCTTGACGATTGGCGCAAAGTTTCCTGACGCAGCCCGCTGTACGCATTCAGAAAATCCGCCGCATGGAGGAAAACATGTAAGATGTTCGGTATTCAGCGTGGGAGGTCAGACAAATTTGCCTTTTACGTCACATCGAGTACGTTCTCAGGCAGCCCTATTCCTCCAGAAAATTTTGTTCAGTGCCCTGTCCAAACCGCACCGCAAGATCGCGTGTCGCCTCTTTTGCCGCGATTACCGAACGGTCATGTCGCGCGTCCTTGAATTCCTGATACTCGATGGCAATTGTTTCGATGTCGGCCGCATCAACACCAAGATAATGTGCGCAGGCGGCGATTGCAGGGTCCAGCGCATTCATGTGCGCGCGCGGCCCGCCGGCGTCAAATCCGAACTCGCCGCGCGATGACAGGACGACCAGTTTTTTGCCCTTCAGGATCGGCTGGATTGGGACATCGCCCCGCGCCAGGTCAAAGGAAAACGTCCGCCCGATCCGGGCGATGTGATCAATCCAGCCCTTCAAGGCAGCAGGCATCCCGTAATTGTACATCGGCGCGCCCAGCACGATGATGTCTGCGGCCTCGACCTCGTCAATCAGCCTGTCCGACAAGGCCAGCCGTTCGGCCATCCAATCGTCGCGGGCTTCAAGCGGGGCAAAGGCCGCGTGGATAAATCGGTGGTCAATCGCCGGAACGGGGGCGCGCCCGATGTCGCGGGTGATCACATTGGCATCCGGGTTGGCGGCTAGAAATTCGGAGATGAACAGCGTTGTCAGCATACGGGTCAGCGAGCGGTCTTCCAGCTGTGCGCTGGCGTCGATACGAAGCAAGGTCGTCATAGGTTTCTCCTGTGTAGGGGCCGGTATGGCCCCGTCGCAGCAGGAGGTAGCAGTGGCCAAAACCTTTGGCCAAAGCGAATATTTCAGGCATAAGATGAATGAGATTCACCCTGCGAGACAACGATGCGGAAATTGCCACCTTTACACGCCCTGCGCGCTTTTGAGGCCGCCGCCCGGCATCTGCATTTTGCCGATGCGGCAGAGGAACTGGGCCTGACGCCGACCGCGATCAGCCATCAGGTGCGGCAGTTGGAGGACATTCTGGGAGTGACATTGTTCCACCGCTTTCCCCGGCCTGTGCGTTTGACGGCAGCGGGGGAAAAGCTGTTTCCGGTGCTGCGCCGGGCGCTGGACCAGATTGCAGGCACAATCGACCAACTGGCCATTACCACCGCCGAAACACCACTGCGCCTGTCAGTGACCATGGCTTTTGCCAGCCGCTGGCTGATGGCGCGCTTGCCGCGTCTGGGTGCAGAAACGGGGCTGAAAATCACGGTAGAGGCCGCCGACCTGCCCGCCGATCTGCATGCGTCGGATATCGACATGGCAATTCGCTATGCGGGCCAGCCCGATGACCGGGCGGAATGGCACCGGCTTTTTGACGATGCGATCATTCCGGTCTGTGCGCCGGATCTGGTGAACCTGCCGCTGACACCGGATGGCATCATGGCGCTGCCTTTGCTGGACTACCGTTGGAAATCCGCGTCGCAGAACGCGCCCAGCTGGCAGCGCTGGCACGCCCGTGCCGACGTCAAGGCATCACTGCCCGCTGTGGCCCAGACCTTTTCCGAAGAGATTCACGCGATTGACGCGGCGGTGTCGGGGCAGGGCGCGGTTCTGGCCTCACAACAGCTGGTGGCGGATCTGCTCAACGCCGGTCAGCTCGTGCAGCTCTCCGACATTGCGTTGCCGGGCCTGACCTATTGGGCGGTGTTCCTGTCCACTCATTCGGATCAGGACCGGCTGGCGCAACTGTTGGACTGGATGCGCCAGCAAAGCTGAATCAGGCGGCCGAGACGGTCACCGACAGGCCGCGCGGCACGGCGTCTGCGCCATTGATCGGCAACAGATCCATCGGACAGGCGGAGACCACGGCGATCAGGTCCATCTCGGCGCGAAACATAACCGCGTCACCGGCCCGCGAGACCGGCGGCAGCCAGACCATCTCGCCCCCTGCGCGGGCGGGCGTGTTCATCCACAGGTTGAACGGGCAGGGCACCTGCGGCAAGGCCACGCCAATCGCCGCCAGAGCCATTCGTAGGTTGTCGGTGCAATTGTCATGATACCCCTGATGGCCCAGCTCGTGATACCGGTGAATGTCGCAAGAGGCGACAAGCGTGTCATGCACCCCCTCGGAACTGTCAGAGATCAGCGTCAGGATCGCCCGCCTGCGGTTGGTCACCAGCGCATCACCGGCAGAGGGGCAGAGTTTGCGCAGGTTCGGGCGCATATGCTCCATCGACAGATGCTCGCCGGGGTCGGCGGCGCTGAACGCCCAGAAATCGGCCACCTGACTGCCGTGGCAGTTGGTGACGGTCAGCATCTGCCCTTGTTCCACACGGATGGCGCGGCCCTGACGTGCGGGCACGTCATAGACAATGTCCAGGTGCGGCTGGCCTAGATCGCCCACGGTCTCAAATGCTGAAGGGTTGCTGCCATCGGAGCGGGCGGAGTCGAAGGGAAGGGGGAAATCGCTCATCTTGATACTCCTTGAAAGACGGCAGTGGGATAAGGGGTTGCGGGTTCCACATGCGGAGTCCAAGCTCCGCTGTCGCGCAACTGCCGGACATGTGCGGCGATGTCTTCCAGCGGGGCGAACCAGACATCGGGGCGGGACAGAACGGTCTCCAGCCAGCGATCAACCACGCGCCAGCGCGCCAGCCGCCCGGTCAGAAACGGGTGCCAGATTCCGACCCACAATCCGCCCGCTTCATATTGCGCCTCGAACTCGGCAAAGGAGGCTTCCAGCCCCTGCGCGGGGCTCATCACTGGCATCATATAGCCGATCTCGGCATAGTGGGCGAAGGGCGGCCAGTCGTCGCTGCCCCAGTGGACGGGCACTTCGATCAGATCCCCTTTGGCGGCGGACAGGACATAGGGCAGGTCGTCGGCCATCATGGATGAATCATATGTCAGCCCATGGGCGATCGCCAGGTCGATGACCCGTGGCGTGACGTTGTAGGCTGGTGCGCGGTAACCGCGCGGGGTCTGGCCAGTGGCGCGTTTGTGAACGTCCAGCGTCCGCTCGAACCAATAGGTCTGCTCGGCATCGGACATCTCGGTGGGGTCTTCGTGCAGATAGCCATGCAGCCCGATTTCATGGCCGTCTTTCAGAATCGCCTCAACGGTTTCGGGATAGGTTTCCATCACCCATCCGGGCATGAAAAACGACTGTTTCAATCCCAGCCGGCGATAGGTTTCCAGAATGCGCGGCACCCCGGCGTTGGGGCCATAGCGGCCCATGCTGATGGGGTACAACCGCCGGTGGCTGTCGTTTGGACGCGCGATGTGGATCAGGCTGTCGGCATCGACGTCAAAGGTGATGGCACAGGCGCAGCGCGCGCCGTTGGGCCAGGGGATCGGGTTGCGGATCATGGGCAATGTCCTTTCAGGTCAAGGGAGTGTTCCAGCTTGCGGGCGGCCATCAACAGGGCACGGTCACAATCGGGCGCGCCGACCAGTTGCAGGCCGATCCATTGCCCCGCAGCGGTCTGCCCGACAGGTAGCGTGACAGCGGGCAGGTCCAGCAAGCTGGCGGGCATGATCAGGCTCAACGCCTGCTGATTTGTCCGCGCATAGGCTTCGGGATCGGACAGCAAGGGTTCAGCCAGTGGTGCGCCAAAGGGCAGGGTTGGCAAGGCGATGATGACATCAGGGGCCGGCCAGAGTCTGCGCAGATGCGCCGCACTGCTGCGGACCTTTGCCATGGCGTCCGGTGACAGTCTCGCCGCCCTCTGCAACCGCGCGGCCACCAGCGGGTCGACCAGCGCAAAGGCCTCCGACTGTATCAGGTCGTGGTACAATTCGGCGGCATCGGCACCACCGGGCCAGCCCTGCGCGGCAATCAGCTCCATCGCATCCGCCAACAGGCTGCGTGGCCTGTGTACCCCTGGCCGCACGCGGCTTCCACTGCGTTGCGAACCGTATCGGAAACCTCGAAGGTGGCCCGCGCCGTCGCATACTGGTCCAGCCAGATCTGCGGCCTGCTTTCCGGCTCCTCCGCTTCACCGCTCAAGATCGTGTCCAGATCACAAAGATCGCGGGCGGTTCCCGTGATCAGCCCAACGGTGTCATAATCAGGCGCAAGCGGCAGTACGCCGGTCATCGGATAGCGCCCGCGCGTTGGGCGAAAGCCGAACAGCCCGTGAAATGCTGCCGGAACGCGACACGACCCGGCGGTATTGGTCCCCACTGCCAGCCGTACCATGCCATGTGCCACCGATGCCGCCGCCAGGGTCCGGTCCAGCGGCATGGCCATCACGCCGCCGCCTTCAACGCAGTGACCCCCAGCAGCACGCCGTCCTCGGGGTGCCAGGAGGCATAGACCTGTTGCCCCGCCCTTGCCGACAGCCGCTCAAGATCTCGTTGCTGAAGCTGCGCGACAATCCCGGTGCCCGCGGCCGTTTCCAGATGCAGGTTGACGACCGCGCCTGCAAACTCTTCGGACATCAAAGTGCAGGGCACCTCGTTTGTGCCCCAACCGGGTTGGGTGGTCACATTGATCCGGTCTGCACGCACCGCTAGGTCGCATTTGGTTCCCGTTTGAACGCTGGCAGGATCTGCGATTTGCAGCAACCCGTCTGCGCTGTCGATCCCGACCTTGCCCTCTCTGGTGGTCTTCAACATCCCGCTGAACAGGCTGATACCGCCGACAAACTGTGCGACAAAGCGCGACTTGGGGCGCAGGAAGATATCCTGCGGGGTGCCCAGTTGTTCGATCCGGCCCGCATTCATGATGACCACGCGGTCGGCTAAAGAAAAGGCCTCCGAATGGCTGTGCGTCACATAGACAAAGGTGATCCCCAGCTCGCGCTGCAACCGCTTCAGCTCGCCCTGCATGCGGATAGACATATGCGCGTCCAGCGCCGACAGCGGTTCGTCCAGCAGCAGCACCTTGGGCTGCAACACCAGTGACCGCGCCAGCGCCACGCGCTGCCGCTGCCCACCGGACAGCTTGGCCACATTGCGGTCGGCGAACCCTGCAATGCCAAGCCGTTCCAGCCATTCGGCACAGCGCTGTTGCCGTTCGGGGCCAGGCACCTTTTTCATGCGCAGGCCGAATTCGACGTTTTCCCGCACGGTCATATAGGGAAACAGTGCCAGGTTCTGCCAGACAAGCGGCGTCTCACGCTGCCAGACCGGTAGGTCGTTGATCTGCTGACCCTCCAGCCGGATGTCGCCGCGCGTCGGTTCCTCTAGACCGGCCATCATGCGCAATGTCGTCGTTTTGCCGCAGCCCGAGGGGCCCATGATGGCAAGAAACTCGCCGGTATCCTCGGTCAAGTCGATGTCCTTGACGGCCTCGAAGGTGCCGTAGGATTTGTTCAAGTTGTGCAATTCCAGAAGCGGTTGGGTCATGGCGACACCTCTTTGTTTTTGTGGGATTTTGTGCTGCGCAACAGCAACATCTGCGCGGCAAAGACCAAGCTGAGGGTGGCGGCAAAGGCCAGCGTGCCGATCACGTGGATGGTCGGGTCGACCTGTCCTTGCAGGGTGTTCAGCACGGTGACGGGAACGGTCTGTTCCAACCCGCCGACAAACCAGGCGATGGCATATTCATCAAGCGACACGGCAAAGGCGATCAGCGCCGCCGCCCCTATGGCAGGTGCCGCATGCGGCAGCACGATCAGGCGCAGCGCTTGCCCCGGCGTGGCCCCCAGATTTTGCGCGGCGGTTTCGAATTCCCGCGGCAACTGTTCCAGCCGCAGACGGCAGATCGCCATTGCAAAGGGCGTGGCGACAACCACATGGGCCACGATGATCGAACCCACCGTGCCTGACAGCCCGATCCGCGAGAAGAACGCCAGCATGGCTAGGCTGAGCACCACAATCGGCACCGTCGGCGGCAGCAGGGCTAAAGCCAGCACCATGCGCTGCCCGAAAAACCGGAACCGGAAGTCGGCATAGGCGGCAGCAAAGCCCAGCGTGGTGGCAACCAGCGCCGTGCTCAGCGCGATGGTCAGGCTGTTTTTCAGCGCCTCCAGCATGCGGGCATCTGCAAAGACCTGTGCGTACCATTTCGTGCTGAACCGCGTGATGTCGAGGCTCGGAAACCTGTCGACGCTGAAGGAAAAAACCAGAGCAGACAGGATCGGCGCATAGAGGATCACAAAGACCAGCGTCAGCCCCGCGAACCAGATCCATGCGGGCAATGCGTGTTTCAGATGGGTGTTCATCTCAGTTTCCTTTCTGGCGATAGGCCCAGGCGACGGCGACCAGAGACGTCAGCAACAAGGCCGCCATCATCAGCAGTGACACCACCGCCGCGCGGGGCCATTGTTGGCCGCCCCTGATCAGGTCGGTCAGTAGGATCGGCAGGGTCTGAAAGACGCCGCCACCCAGATAGGTGGCGCTGACGAATTCGGCATAGCTCAGCAAAAAGGCGAACAGCACGCCAAGGCTCAGACCCGGACGGCAGCGGGAAGGATGATGTGGCGCAAGACGTGCTGCGGGCGCGCGCCCAGATTGACGGCTGCCGACATCTCGGTGCGGTCGACATTGCCCAGCGCAAGCGTTTGCAGCACCAGCACCACCGGCAGCGTCAGGGTGGCGTGGCCCAGAAAAAGCGCCGTGTAGCTGTTCAGCAGACTGGCACCGGACAGACCGACGCTGTGAAACAGTTGCGGCAGCACGCCGCCTTCGCCCAGAAACACCTGCAGGGAATAAATTCTGACCAGATAGCTGGTGAAAAACGGTGCCAGGGCGAGGCCCAAAAAGGTCAGCCGTCTGGCCGGGGTGATCAGAAACGCCATCGCGTAAGAGGCCGGAAAGGCCAGCAGTGACACCAAGGCGGCGCTGATCAGGGACAGCCCGTAGCTGCGCCAGAACGTGGACCACAGAAAATCGAGCGACAGCACATAAGACCAGGCCGACAGCGAAAAGTCGGGGGTCAGACGGTAGTTTTGGACCGACCAGAACGACATGGCGATCAGCAGCAGCATCGGGCCCATAAAGAACAGCGCAAACCAGATCGGTAGCGGGGCGGCCCAAAGGGCAAACCAGGCACGCCGGCGCAGTCGCACCTTTGCGGATAAGACGGACATCGGATTTCCTTTGAATGAAGCGCGGCCCGCCCCGCGCCCGTCAGTGGCGGCGTGAAGACAGACTCTTGAGGGTGTCGCTCAGGCGTTTTTGTAGCGCACCCAGGCGTCGTTCCAGCTTTCCAATGATTGCTGGACGGGCAGGCGGCGCAACTGAATGCGCCCGGCGCGGATTTCATCCAGCGCGTTCGCCCCGCTCAGGCTCATGTTCTGGCGTGCTGCCTCATTCGGGTTGATTTCGTTCAGCATCGCCCAGCCCGCCCGGGTCGGCACCATCGCGGGGTACGCCTTGAGCGTGGCCGTCGCCACCTGCCCGCGCGGGCTCATCATGTAGCGGATGAATTCCCGGGCCAGATCCTGATTGCGGGACCCCTTGCCGATCGACAGCGACTCGGTCCATTGCAGCCCGCCCTGTTCGGGAATGGTGGTGGCAACATTGGCGCCGTCGCGTTGCAAGACACCGGTGATCCAGTCGCCAATCCCCGGCATCGCAGCCACTTCACCCGAGCGCAGGGCAGACAGCGTGCCGCCGTAATCATAAAATCCCCGCACCTGTGGCCGAAGCGTCAGTGCCGTATTCTGCACCTGCTGCCACGCCGCGGCATTCAGATCAAAGGGGGCCGGATTGCCTTCGATCAGACTCATTGTGCCAAAGTTGGGCAGATGCCAGTCGAATTGCCCGACCTTGCTGCGCAGATTTTCCTGCCACATCGCCCTGTAGTTGCGCGCCTCCGAACGGCTGAGCGCGTCCAGATTATGCGACAGACCTAGAAAGCCAAAGCGCAGGAACACCGCGTAAAGCCCGTCATCGTACCAATGGCCCTCGAACCTCTGGAACTCGGGGAAAAAGTCGTCAAACGGATAATCTGCCAGGTCGAGCTGTTCGATGTAATCGGCCTGATACAGCTGCGAGACATATTCAGCGTCGGCCAGGATAACGTCGTAGGTGCCGACCGGAGACTGCGCAAACTGCGCCAGCATCTGGTCCCCGCCGACGTATTCCTTGGCGCGGATGCGGACATTGTGCGCGCGTTCAAACGGGCCAACGACCTCCGGGTCGGCGTGGCCTGCCCATGTCAGCATGGTCAGCTCGCGCACCTCCTGCGCCCTTACAATCGCAGGTGTGGCCAGCACGGCACCCGCAGCCAGACCGCTTTTCAGCAGCGCGCGGCGTGAATATTGAAAATTTGACATATCGTTTTTCTCCCTGTTTTGTGTCTTCCATCTTCTGCGAAACGTCCTGTTTGCTACAAATTCGTTTATCTCAGGGGGTCTTGAGCAAAACTCACGAAGGACAGAGGATGCGACGGCTTCCGCCCCTGAATTCGATCCGTGCCTTTGAAGCGGTTGCGCGCTGCCTCAGCTTTTCGGCTGCAGCCGACGAGCTGGGCGTGACCACGACAGCGGTCAGCCATCAGATCCGGCATCTGGAAAGCTATCTGGGCTTTAAGTTGATCGTGCGAAACCCCCGCGACATCGCGCTGACCCCTGCGGGTGAAGAGATGTTTCCGAAATTGCGCGACGGGTTCGACCTGCTGGCCGAGGCCTTTTCGGTTCTGGATGTGGACATCGAAAAGAACGTCCTGCGCGTCACGACAACCCGCGCCTTTGCCGACAACTGGCTGCTGCCACGGCTGTCGGGTTTTCTGGCCGAGAACCCTAAGATCGAGGTCGAGCTTGTTACCGACGATGCGGTGCGCGATCTGTCTTCGGACCGGCTGGATGTGGCGATCCGTTATGGCCATTGCCCGCGGGACGCGACATCCGGCATTTTGTTTGCAGACACCTACACACCAGTCGGGCGCAACGATGTTATACAGAACAAGTCAGGCGCTTATCCGGTCATCGGGTTTCATTGGAATAACAAAGAGCTGGGCGGTCCGGTCTGGGCGCGTTGGGCGGATGACGCCGCGCAGAGTTTCAAGGTGGCGAGCGTCTTGAAATGCAGCGACGAATCTGCGGCCTTCGAGGCGCTGGATCAAGGGTTAGGGTTGCTGTTGTGCAGTAACATCCTTGTCGCAGACCGGCTTGCCGCAGGGACGCACCAAAGGCTGGGAGAGACGTGTATTGATGGTTTCGAATACTATCTCACGGTCAATCATGTCTCTCGCGCCAAGCTTGCAACAAAGGTTTTTGTGAACTGGCTGCAAAACATTGCACGTGAAACTGACCGGAATGTCGACAGTATTCGCAACCATACTCTTAAAGGTTTTGAATGAATTGGATGGCTTTACTGCGCGACATCAGTGTGTGTCTTGACGTTCCATTTTTAGACGGGCGCCGTGTCGGCCCGGATGCGGCTGACATTTCACCCGTTGATGGATGATCCGTTGTCGCTGTCGGTGCTCCGCAAGGGCCGCTGTCCGAAGTCCGGGTCTAAGACATGGCGGAGCTGATCGACATGCCGCTCATCACGAAGGAGTTGGCACCAGCCTCCGGGAGCTGCTCAACGGCGCGTACCAACGTCTCGAAAGAGTCATATCGTCTCGGTTCGGGATGGCCCACGTCGCGACTGCGGGATCCTTGGTCGTGGTCAATCTCGGCATCACGCTTCAGCCTTGCTTGCCCACGTAAGACGGAATGTTTTGGCGGTAGGATAGAAGAGCAGAGACAAAGAGCATTCTGCGTCACGTTTCAGTTGTTAAAGTTCACACTCTCGCACTTATTTCCGCCTATCTGGTGGTTGCAGCCAGACCTGAAGCACCCCACGCTCGCGGCACGATATTGGTTGCGAAATAGTTGAAGCGGAGGCTTTCGACCTCAGAGGTACGAACCGTCGCGTGCAGCGGGACGGCGTGCCTTTTCCTAGAAGACGCGATCACCAGGTTCAAGGCAGAGGAAAAGATGAACTGTCTCATACGTGTTGCTCAGGGTGCGTTATGAAACATGCATCAGCGATGCGCCTGTTTACCTGCTGGCAAACACGAGTGGCCTCCGCAGTCATTTCATTCATCGAATACGAGGCGAGGAATGGCTGAATAATCTCCACGCTGTCGCCGTTGAAGGCAGCCACGACAGGCTTACTGCCTTCAGCGATGACGCATGAAGTAAGCGCGAGAGACCCAAGACGTGAAAAAACGGCTTTTTCATGATGTAATTCCTTGATCGTTCAAGGGCATCGCGTCGCCGAAAATGCCATTCAGCTTGTTGATGATTTCCTGAATGTAGACAGGAAGAGCTCCGGAGCAGCAGCCCCACCGGCACCGACCGGCTTCAAGATGCCGTCATCTTTGGCGGTCTTGCCGCTATCCTTTCCACCTTCGTCAGTTTCGCGGGTTTTGATGTCATATCCGGTCAGGGGAATGCCCGGAGGTCGACATTCTCGGGCGGAACTCCGTTCAGTCGGTTTTCAAGGAGCTTGGCAAATGCTGCGAAGTTTTCGAGGTCTGGGGAACAGATATTCCCTACATCAAGACCCGGGAAGGGATCTCGTGTCTGGCGGTCGTGATCGACTTGTTCTCGCGACGTATTGTCGGATGGGCGATGCAGAGCCGACAACCAACAGACCTCATATTGCAGGCGTTGCTCATGGCTGTTTGGCGGCTCAAGCCAACGCGCAAAGTCTTAGTGCCTTCTGATCGGGGTTCACGGTTCACCAGCATAGATTGGGCATCATTTCTCAGGCAGCACAATCTTGAACACAGTATGAGGAGGCGCGGAAACTGCCATGACAACGCGGTTGCTGAACGCTTCTTCACCCTGTTGAAACGCGAACGCATTCGCCTCAGGACATACGAAACCAGAGAAGACACAAGATCAGGCGGGTTTGACTGCATCGAGATGTTCTACAATCCAAAGCGCAAACCCGCCAGGAATGGGATGTTGTCGTTTGCAGCCTTTGAAAGGCAACAGCAACGGAAGCTGTAACGCGTCGAATAAACTCGGGGCTATTCAGGATCGGTGAGAACTGCGGATCATCCACTCACTCCGCAGGAGGGCGTATTGCATGGTATTTTCGTAGATTGGATTACCTGCGGGGTCATTGATGAATGAGATATATTCGACAAAGAGACCCTCCTGCCGCATTCCCAGCCGTTCGCAAAGGCGCTGCGAGGAGAGATTGTGATCTTCAACATAGGCGTAGACGCGGCGTGCTTCCGCTGTGTCGAACACATGCGCAAAGAGTGCGCGCGCGGCCTCCGTCGCATAGCCTTTCCCTGAGAACGCCGGGTTGAAGTTCCACCCGACCGAGATCGTATCCTCTTCGGCATGCGCGAAAAGATCGCCAATAAGCGTATCGGTCTCCTTGAGGCAGACGGCGATCTGTTCATTATCTTGGCTGCGCTTTCTCACCTCGGCCAAAGCGGCATCCATATCCGACAGTTTGAGAGACAGAAAACAGTTGGAAACGGGCGAGCGCAGATAAGCGTAGAGGGCCTCCGCGTCGCTCTCTCTGAAATTCCTGAGAATAAGGCGTTCTGTTTTGATGGGTTGCATATCTCGTTGCCTTTCCAAGATTTTATGGGGTTTTCTGACGATCAATGATGCGATGTCACAGGCAATCTACGGTCCGGTGCAATGATGATGAAGACCACGACCGCCAGCGTCGCGATCACAATGGCCGAGGTGGTCAGCAGCACCGAATGGGTCTGGCTGAAGGCGGTCTTGCCGGCCTCGATCAGTGCCGCGGCTTGTTCGGGGCCCAGTTGGTTTGCCACGATGTAAGTATCACCGATTGTCTGGGCGGCCTGTGCAGCCAAGGCAGATGGCAGGGTGTCGGGCAGCTCTATCGCGCGGCTGAACACGCCCGACATGAACATCCCGAAGAAGGCAATCCCCAGACCGGTTCCCAGTTCATATCCGGTTGCCTCCAACGCCCCGGCGGCGCCGCCTTTGCTGGCCTCGATTGCACCCATGATCGCGATGGACGAGGCGGTTAGCCCAATGCTGAGCGTCAGCCCAAGGACGGCAAGTGCCAACGGCACCAGAGCGCCTGGCTGGTGGAAATCGCTTTGCGCCAGAAACAGCAGCGCCGCCCCCGAGATCAACAGTGACAGGCTGGCAACGCGGCGCAAGCCGAAACGATTGGACAGGTAACCTGCGACCGGCCCGCCTAGGGCAGCCGCGGCCATGATCGGGATCATGAACAGGCCAGCCTGCAGTGGGGTCTTTGTCAGCACATATTGCAGTTCTTGTGCCAGGGTCAGTTCGACCCCGGCTAATGCGCCCGAGGCAACAATCGCCATCATCAGACCAGCGACAATGGTGGGATGGGACAGTAGAGAAAGGTCCAACATGGGCGCAGTCGCGCGCAATTGCTTGCGCGCAAATAGCGTCAGAATTGCAATGCCGAAAGTGAGTACAAGGACGACGACCGGCAGGGGCTGCTTGGCGCCGAAACCGGCCTTGATCGCGTAGACGACCGATATCATGCCGACAATCAGCAACAGCGCCTGACCGATGGGCCATTTGCCCGGCGTGGTCTGTTCGATGCGGGGCAACAACAGCCAGCACGTCGGGGCCACGATCAGCATGACCGGCACGTTGATCAAGAAGACCGACCCCCACCAGAACTGTTCCAGCAGGGCCCCGCCGATCAGCGGCCCGACAGCGGCTCCTGCCGCGCCGACCGTGCCCCAGAGTCCAAGCGCCATAGCGCGCTCGCCTTCCTCTTCGAAGGTCTTGCGGATCAGGCCCAGAACGCAAGGCATGATCATTGATCCCCCCAGCGCAAGGAAGACCCGCGCGGCAATCAGGGCGGTTGCACTTTGGGCGAAGGCTGCCCAGGTCGAGGCGGCGGCGAAGAGGGTCAGCCCGGTCAGTAGGATCCGGCGATTGCCGACCCGGTCGGACAGCGTACCCATCGGCACCAGTAATCCGGCCATCAGCAGGGGGTAGATGTCGATGATCCACAAGACCTCGGTCCCCGAGGCGTTCAGTGTCAGAGTCAGGCTGGGCACCGCGACATGCAGGATCGTCATGTCCAGCACCACGGGCAGAAAGGCCAGCATGACCGCCAGCAACACAAGCCAGCGTTTCGGATCGGGGGCATGGGCAGGCATGATTCACCTCAGGATTCGGTTGCATCCGTCGATATAAATACATACGTATGGATTTCAATGGAGATGTGAACGGATCAGGGGACAGATGGGTAGGACACCGACAATCAGTCGCGACAGGTTGCTAGATCTGGCAGACGAGATCGTGCGCAGTGGGGGCGGCGCGGCGTTGACCATTGGCGCATTGGCGCAGGCGGCCGGTATCTCGAAAGGCGGCGTGCAATATTCTTTCGCCAGCAAGGACGCGCTTGTGCGCGGCCTGATCGACCGCTGGACCATACAGTTCGAATCCCTGCTGGGTGATGTGGAGGCGACTGATCCGATCAGTTTCGTCCAGCGCTATATCGCGGCGACCCGCGCGTCGCAGCAGGCGATGAATGCGAAGATGGCGGCGCTTTTGGTCAGCTATCTGGAGGACCCGGCCAATTTGCAGGAAACACGTGACTGGTATCGGAGCATCTTCGCGCGCCTTGCCGAGGCGACCCCTGACGCGCAGGCTGCGCGTGTGGCCTTTCTGGCCGTCGAGGGCCTTTTCCTAATGCGGATCAATGGGATTGACGAAGATGGAGTCTGGACGGGCCTGCTGGACGATGTCGAGGCAATCCTGCTGCGCCTGACGAAATGACAGCCACAGAGTTCGGCAAATCAGCCGCGACAGACCCCGTCGCTGTCTGCAAGGCCGCGCCAACCGGCCAGTGGGGCAGGCGGCCTTGAAGGTAGAACTCCGAATCCATGAGCGCAAGATATTATGGCTGGTTCACCCGGACGATCCAAGATGGTGATAAGAGCGGCAGCTGTTGGCTCGGATAAGGCAATTGTTTTGAACGTGGCACCTGCACATCGGCGCGATGCATATGTTGAGGCTTGCAGTACGCGTCATACCCTGACGTTTTCCATGCCTGTTGGGAAGGGGATGGCACAGATCACATGTCGGAAGAGGTCGCCCACAACGCTTCAAACAATTGCCGCTGCATTGCCGCGAACTCTACGCTTTCAATGATCATGCCATAGTTTTCGCGCATGGATGAGATGAGGCAGACTTTGTCGTCATAGATAAATGTGGTCATCGACAAGAGAACGTTCTCGGGCGCGAAGCGGAGGTGGCGTAGGTCGCTTGGGTCGGAAGGCCAAATGGAGGCCACATCTTTCGTGCGGGATCTGATCACCCGTAGCCAAATCCCCTTCTCTATCCGAGAGGCGATAAATTGCTCCATTTCCTCAAGTCCCGGAACGTCGCGCAGCTCATCCATGGACAAAATCCCCATCAACGTCGGCTGTGCCCCTTTGATGGTCAATGTGTCTTTCAGCGCAATTAAAATACCGTCACGCCCCTCGTAATACCGGATGCGCGGTTTGCCTTTCGCGCGATTGTAAAGCGACCGCAGCTCCGGCATCACCTCGCTGAGCATCTGTTTGCGGGCTTCTATCCGCTCCAGCAACACAGATGGATCTTCGGCGACGACGATGCGCTTGTTGCCGCTTTTTACGATGGCAACGAGGCCCTCCTCTTCCAAACGAGAAAGCGCGTCATATGCCGTGGTGCGCACCAACCCCGCGCGTGTCGCAACATCGGAGATCGGCGCCTCACCCAATTCGATGGCTGCCACATATAACCGGTAGAGCGTGCCACTAATGCCCAGCTTCGACAGTTTGCTTTGAAAATCATACATCAGGCACTCCTCAATCCTCTAAGTCTATAAAATAATGTGGCTTCATATCGCATACAAGGGAATCTTTCCTGTCGAAATTACTCGACATGTTTCGAGATATTCTTGTCGAAAATGATCGACATAATTTTAAATTCGTAAAAATATTGCACAATAAGTGAGCAAAAATATTATGATTTGGCGATATATACGCCAATTTACCCAGTTATTTCCGAATTTCATGTGTGGAATTGACACGAAGCCTCAAAATTAGCACAAAATAGGAGTGTCTATAATTATCGACTAAATGAGGTGACGGATGACTTTCAAAGCGGCAGTGATTCAGGCAGGGGCTGTGCCATTCGATATCGAGGCGAGCCTGTCCAAAGCGGAGGCGTTGATTGCCCAGGCTGGAGCGCAGGGCTGTCACCTTGCCGTCTTCCCCGAAGCTTATATTTCGGCCTATCCCAAAGAGCAGACCTACGACATCTCTGTCGGCGTCCGGACCCAGACGGGCCGCGAAGAGTTCCGTCGCTATGCCGACAGCGCCATTGAAATCCCCAGCGCCGAGACGGATCGTTTGGGGCAGGCGGCAGCCGCAGCCGGGCTCCATCTCGTCATGGGGGTCATCGAACGCGACGTGGGCACGCTCTATTGTACGGTCGTTTTCTTTGGTCCCGACGGGCAGCTTTTGGGCAAGCATCGCAAATTGATGCCGACGGGCGCAGAGCGTCTTGTTTGGGGCTTTGGCGATGGCTCGACCTTGCCCACGTTTGATACCGAAATCGGCAAACTCGGCGCGGTGATCTGTTGGGAAAATTATATGCCGATGATGCGCATGGCCATGTATGGGCAGGGCATCAACCTGTATTGCGCCCCCACCGCCGATGATCGCGACAGCTGGCAAGCCACGATGAAACACATCGCCCTCGAAGGGCGTACCTTTGTGTTTTCAAGCTGCCAAGTGCTTTGGGAAAAAGATTTCCCTGAGGATTATGCGTTCAACCGCACCGACCCCGAGCGCATCATGATGCGGGGCGGCAGCGTGATCCTTGACCCCTTGGGCAATGTCCTTGCCGGGCCGTTGTTTGACGAAGAGGGCATCCTTGTCGCGGAGATCGACCTTGACGCTGTGACACGGGCCAAACTCGATTTTGACGCCGCAGGGCACTACGCGCGCCCGGACGTTTTCGAACTGCGGGTGAATACGACAGCCCGCGCGCCTGTCACCTATTCCAAAGCTGATGGGTGAGGGGTCGATGATGCAGCGCCTGTCCACCTTTATAATCCAAACGCTCGACCTGCTCTCGGGGGGCGCATTCGCCGCCGCCCTGTTGATCAACGCCGCCAATGTTGCGGGGCGTTACCTGTTTCACAGCCCGATCTTCTGGGCCGAGGAGGTCACAACCCTACTCATCATCTGGTCGGTCTGCCTGATGTCATATCGGCTGACCTTGCGCGGGGAAAACCTGTCCGCTGAAATTCTCAAACCGCTGCTGCCGCACTCCGCACAGCGATGGGTCGCGTTTGGCCTTGCCGCTGCCGGTACGGCCCTGTGCGGATATTTCGCCTTTAACGCATACCTCGTTGTCGAACTGGTCGCCCGCTTTTCACAAGTGACCAATGTGGCCGAAATCCCCAAGCAATATGTCAATGGCTCTATCCTCGCCGCCTTCGTGCTGGCGTGCCTTGGCGGCATGACGCGCAGCCTCTCGCTTCTCGTCTCAGACAAACTCCTTAACGCCTCTGACCCGGTTGAGGTCCAAGATGCACTGGCAGGTTCCAAATGACACTTATTGCTATCCTCGGCGGCTTGCCGTTGCTTTTGTTGATCGTGGGTCTGCCAATCTATTTGGTCCTGCTCACCACCGCGAGCGTCGCAATCATGACACAGATGAGCGTACCCGCCACGATGGTGCCGCAAATCATGTTCGGCGGTCTTGATAAATTCGCGCTGCTCTCCGTGCCGTTCTTTATCTTCGCAGGCGAAATCATGTCGCGCGGCGGCGTTTCGCGCCGTATTGTCAATTGCATCTTGATGCTTTGCGGTGGATTGAAATCCGCCCGACCGATGACCGCCATCGGAGCGAGCGAGTTTTTCGGGGCGGTCTCCGGGTCAAGCCCCGCGACTGTCGCAGCCATCGGCCGACTGATGTATCCTAGCCTGCGCGAAGGGGGATATAGCGAGAAATTTTCGCTTGGCCTCATCACCTCTGCGGGCGGCATCGCCAGTGTCATGCCACCAAGCATCTTGATGATTCTCTATGCGGCATCGTCTGAGCAATCCGTCACCGCGCTCTTTGCCGCGGGGATCGTGCCCGCTTTGTTGCTCGGCCTTGTGATTGCCGGATACATCCTTTGGGTGTCGCGCAAAATGACCCCCTCCACCGCCAACAAACCGCAAAAAGGCGAGGCGCTTTCGCTCTTTCTTGCTGCTCTGCCTGCGCTTGGTACACCTGTGGTCATCCTTGGCGGCATCTATTCGGGTATATTCTCACCGACGGAGTCGGCGGGCATGGCTGGCGTCTACGGGGTCTTGGTCGCACGGTTCTTTTATCGCGAAATCACTTGGCGCGAAATTTGGAGCGTCGTGCTCAGCTCCGCCCATCTGACCGCGCAAATCCTGCTCGTCGTCGCGGCCTCCGGCGTATTCTCATGGGTGCTCACGACCAGCGGCGTCCCACAAACACTCGTCAATTTTGTCGAAGCCGCATCGAGTGAACCCTGGGTGGTGTTGCTGACCATCAACGTGTTCTTGTTGATCGTCGGCTGTCTGATGGACCCGGTTTCCGCGATCGTTCTCTTGACGCCGATGCTGGTGCCTGTGGTCACGCATCTTGATGTGAACCTCGTCCACTTTGGCGTCATCATGGCCGTGAACCTGAGCATCGGGATGTTCACACCGCCCTTCGGCCTGAACATTTTCACCTCTCACGCCCTGTTCGGCGTTCCGATTTCGCGCATCAGCGCCGGGTTGGTGCCTTTTATCATCCTGCAAACGCTGGCGCTGCTTCTGATCACCTACGTGCCAGCGATCTCCCTCCCCCAACTCTTGTTTTGACCTGACACACCCTCCCTAACCTCAACATGAATGGAGCTCTCCTATGTCAATTTTTCGTCCCAACCGTCGCAATGTGGTCAAAGCCGCAAGCGCATGCCTCTTGCTCGCTACCCTCGGGGCCACACCTGCCCTTGCACAAGAGTTCACAATGAAACTTGCCACGGCCACAGTGAATGACGTGCAAACCGAAGCCATCAAACGCTTTGCCGCACGGGTCGAAGCGCGCTCCGAAGGCCGGATCAAAACCGAGCTTTATCCCGCCGCACAGCTTGGCTCGAACGCCCGTATGATCGAGGGCCTGCAATTCGGCACCGTCGAGTTCTACACCGGCCCCGCCGCCTATCTCGTTGGCGTCGACTCGCGCTTTCAGGTCACCGATCTTCCCGCGATTTTTGAAGACGCCCGCCACGCCCAACGGGTGTTCAGCGATCCGACATTCCGAGAGACATTTCTCAATCTCGGCACCGACAAGGGCCTCGTTGGTCTCGGCACCTATATCTACGGCAACACCGCCTTTGCGACCGCCTTTCCCGGCGATACGGTTGAGGCCTTCAACGGCAAAAAACTCCGCGTGCTCGCCTCAAAGGTCGAGCGTAAAGGCGTGGAACTCATGGGCGCGACCGCTGTCCCGATTGACTTCAGCGAAGTCGCGACGGCCTTGCAGCAAGGCACCGTCGATGGGATGAAAAGCTCCCCGCCTGCGTTCACGTCGCTCAAACTTTACGACATCGTCAAACACATCACCGCCACCGAAGATGGCGTGATGGGCGAAGTCATGATGGTCAGCAAAATCTGGTGGGACACTTTGCCGGAAGACCTGCAAACCATGCTGCGCGAGGAGGCCACCGCGCTCGAGCCGGAACTCTACGACTATGTTCTGGAAGATCAGGCCAATGCTTACAAAACCTGGGAAGAGATGGGTGGCACCGTCCACTACCTCCCCAAAGAAGAGCGCGATGCCCTTCTTTCTGAGATGCGGGTGGCCGTTCTTGAGCTTTTGAACGACGATCCGAAAACCGCCGAAATGCTCGCGGTCCTGCTTGACGCTGCAGACCGCACAGCAACACAATAAGATCGCGCTGCCCTGTCATTCAGATGCCAGGGCAGCCATATTTTCAGAGGGTTTTCAATGCAATACGATATGACATCCTTAGAGGCCCGGAAGCGATATAAACTCCTGTCTTCCCTTGTGGTGCCGCGCCCGATCGCATGGGTTTCCACCCTTTCTCCCTCCGGCGTTGTCAATCTTGCTCCCTATAGTTTTTTCAACGTGATGGGCCACGATCCTGCCGTGGTTGCGCTTGGGATTTTGGAACATCCCGAAAAATCGCTCAAAGACACGGTGCGCAACATCACGCAAACCGAGCGCTTTACGGTGAATTTGGTGACCGAAGAGCTTGCTCCGTTGATGAACCAAACCGCAACAGATTTGCCCTATGCCGAGAGCGAAGCAGATATGGCCGCGGTTGCGCTTTGCCCGGCCGCCACCAATGGGGTTCCAGGCATTGCGTCCTCTCCCGTCCGGTTGGAATGCCAGTTGATGCAAATCATATCGACGCGCACGCAACAGAAAATCGTCCTGGGAGAAATCCTGTCGCTTTACGTTCAAGATGAGTTGATGATCGACTCACGCACGGCCACAATTGACCTTGATGCTTATACCCCCATTGCGCGCATGGGAGGCGCGGGCCTCTATTGCAGAACGTCAGATCGTTTCAATCTCGCGCGCCCCGACAGTCACACTCAGCCGCTTGAGTGACTTTGGGCCTGTCGCGCTTTTGTGCCGTCCCAAGTTCCCGTTGAGGCCACCTGTCGCTCGAAGGCCGACCGGGATTGCATCCGAGTGCTGAATGGTGCGTTTTTTGGGACGTATGGGCGCAGTGGCCCGTTCGTATTTTCATTGCTTCGATGTTGCCACGGACTTTGAGGAACACAGAAGCAGACATTGATGCCGGGGACTGACGTCAGTTTTCGTGTTGGGCCATTTCCGCCCCCTGATCCCATGGCAACGACTTGCACAAATGGCCCGGCAGATTCTGTAGGGATTTAGCAATGGCGTCGCGAACAGCTTCAGCTCCGCGCCGGTCCAGAGTATGATCCATCTCCTTGATCCAGGCCGTTTGAATGTAGAAGCCGTTGCTATTTCTGTCTCGTGATCAGACCGGGGGATGGTTGAGATCGGCGTACTTCTGCTTCCCGGCATGTCGGATCGTTCAGCGCGCCTGGGATGAGCGGGCGAGTTCGCGCGCAAGGTCGACAAAGACCTTGAAGGCCGCAGGCGGATTGCGACGGCTGGGATAGTAAAGACACAGTGGCGCGATTTTGGGCGTCCAGTCTTCAAGAAGCCGCACCACCCGTCCGGCCTCGATGTCATTGAGCACATCGGATTCCATGAAAAAGCCAATGCCCACCGAATTCAGCACAGCCGTGCGCGCCAGACTGGCTTCGTCCAAAGTGACAGGGCCGCGCACATCTACCTGTAAAAGTTGATCGTGGTCTTTGAACTGCCAGCGAAACATCGCTCCATTTGGCAAGCGTGTGCAGACGCAAGCGTGTGCCAGAAGGTCGGAGGGCACGCGGGGCTGATCGCGAGTTGCGAGATAAGAGGGAGTTGCGACCACCGCGTATCGCCGCGCAGGACCAAGAGGGATCGCAATCATATCCGCGGGGACGCGATGTTCGCTGCGCACCCCGAAGTCAAAGCCTTCGGCCACGATGTCGACGAAATTGCCTTCGGTCACCAGATCAATGTGAACTTCGGGAAACCGTCGCAGGAACGCGATGATCAAGGGTTCGATGATCTCGCGCGCGGCCGTCGCGAAGGCATTGATGCGCAATGTGCCCGACGGTGTCTCTTGTTCGGAGCGCACAGTGTCGAGGGCTTGATAGATGTCCTTCAGGGCAGGTGTCATCTGATCAACAAATCTGCGCCCCGCATCGGTGAGCGAGACACTGCGCGTCGTCCGATTGAAAAGTCGCACGCCCAACTGCCCCTCCAGCTTGGCAATCGCATTGCTCAGAGCCGTGGTCGACAGTCCGAGGTCAAGCGCAGCGGCACGGAATGAGCCTCTGCGGCTAATTGCAATCACTGCATCGAAATCTGTGAGATTGTAGCTGCCCATTGTCCCGAAAATCGAAATTCCTCATCCATATTTGTCCCTATTATCAGGATTCAATCAAGACCCTAAGTTGTAAGCACACAGAAACGGAGCAAGAAAATGCAGTATTACCAAGCCTTCATCAGTGCCGAACAAACCGCTCAGGCATATCGAATTCTCGATGCACTCATCGCCAAGCAACTTGTGTTTGGCGGTCCGGTGGTTGGCGGTCCCGCAAAGTTCTTGTGGAACTTCAGGGACAGCGATGTGTCGGCAAGCCTGCGAAAGTCCAAGCTCTATACCCTTGATCAGGACTACAAATACATCATCACCTACACACGCGAAGATCTTAAGGATGAGCTCATCGAGGTGGCCGAAGCAGCTTCGCTTGAAGAGGTCTGCATGATCTCCTTCCTGCCGATGGAGACCAACAGATCCCTGCGTTTGTTGCTTGATGCATCCTTTGAAGGCCGCGACGCAGATGCCCAGCCCGAAACCGTCGACGCGGTTGCTGCTCTGACCTTCGTGCCCAAGGCGCAAATCTCGACCCGCACCAAAAGATCGGACGGCCCCGTTGGCGGCCGCCGCTGATCCCCCCAATTCAAAGGAGACACGTCATGTCCATCGACCTCCCACCCCCGATCGCCGCATATTTCGCCACGGACAAAAAAGGCACTGCACAGGCGATTTCCGAATGCTTCACGCAGGACGCCGTCGTCATGGATGAGGGCAATACATATATGGGCCGCGATGCCATCCGGCAATGGATGGCGAATGCGTCCACACAGTACACCTATACGGTCGAGCCCTTTTCCATCCATGAGGAGGGCGGGAAAACTGTCGTCAGCAGCCATCTCGTGGGAAACTTTCCCGGCAGCCCAGTGGATTTGCGTTACTTCTTTGTCCTTGAAGGGGACAGGATCGCCGAGCTGGAGATCATCGTGTAACATCCTTCTCGGACCAGGATGCGCATTTGACAGTGTTGCCTCAGCCCAAAACGGATGTCACCGCTTTTGTTGTGGCATCGACCACCTTGTCGGCCTCTTCTTTCGTCAGGCAGAAAGGCGGGGCAAAGCCAAGGATGTCGCCTTGCGGCATTGCGCGTCCGATCACGCCCTCAGACAACAAGGCCGCGGCCAGCGCATAGCCAATCTTATCCGCCGGATCGAAGAAAGCGCGTGTGTCGCGGTCTTTGACAAACTCGACCGCACAGAGCATCCCCTCGCCGCGAATGTCCCCGACATGCGGGTGATCGCCTAAGGCGGCTTTCATGGTGTCGTCGAGGTATTTGCCAATGCTTCCGGCATTCTCAATCAGGTTCAAATCATCAATCAGCTTAAGATTGGCCACCCCCGCCGCCGCACCAATCGGATGCGCCGAATAGGTCCAACCATGCCCGATGGGGCCGTTTTCATCGGTGCCTTGCTCCAGAACCTGCCACATTTTGTCGGAGACGATGGAGCCGGACAGTGGTGCATATGCGGAGGTCAACCCCTTGGCGATGGTGATGAGATCGGGTTTCATTCCGTAGTGATCTGATCCAAACATGGACCCCAAACGGCCAAAGCCCGTGACCACCTCATCCGCGACCAGCAAAATGTCGTGTTTGTCGAGCACCTTTTGGATCGCGTCCCAATAGCCCGCAGGCGGCGGCACGATCCCGCCCGTGCCCAACACCGGCTCGCCGATAAAGGCGGCAATCGTGTCCGCGCCTTCGCGGGCAATCAGCTCTTCGAGCTTGGCGACGCAATCGGCGACAAACGCCGCCTCCGACATGGCAAGATCGGCACGGCGGAAATAATACGGCGCTTCTGTGTGCACGACACGGTCGAGCGGCAGGTCGAATTTCTTTTGAAACGCTTCAAGCCCGGTGAGAGAGCCAGTCATCAACCCAGAGCCGTGATACCCGCGCCACCGCGAGATGATTTTCTTTTTCTCAGGGCGACCAAGGATGTTGTTGTAATACCAGATCAGCTTGATGTTGGTCTCGTTGGCGTCTGAGCCGGATTGGCCGAAATAGACTTTCGACATGTGATCCGGCGCCCGGTCCAGCACCATTTTCGCCAGCGTGATAGAGGCTTCGGTGCCGTGGCCGACATAGGCGTGATAATAGGCCAATTCGCGGGCCTGATCGGCAATCGCTTCGGCAATTTCCTGACGTCCGTAACCAACATTGACGCAGTACAGCCCGGCAAAGGCATCCAATGTTTCCTTGCCATCGCGGTCCACAATATGCACGCCCCTGGCGGTTTTGATCACCCGCGTCGGTGTTTCACCGCGCGCGTGTTGTGCCAAATGTGTGGAGGGGTGAAAGAAGTTTTCGCGGTCCCATTGGCCAAGTTGATCATTTGTCAGCATGTTATTTCCTTTTCCGTTCAAGTCTTTGCGTCCGTGTGCGGGGTCAGCCCCAATCGCGACAGACGTATTTCAGGTCCATAAACTCCTGCATCCCCATCCGCGCACCTTCGCGGCCCAGACCGGATTGTTTGACGCCGCCAAAGGGGATCGGCGCGCCGGTGACCTTGGTCCGATTGACCGCGACCATGCCGTAGTGCAGCGCCCGTGAGAGCCGATAGATGCGTTTCGGGTCTTGCGAATGAACATAGGCGACAAGGCCATATTCGCTATCATTGGCGCGTGTGATGACCTCGTCTTCGGTGTCAAATGGCGTGATCGGCGCGACGGGGCCAAAGCTTTCTTCATGCATGATCTTGGCGCTGTCAGGCACGTCAGTCAGCACGGTGGCGGGGTAGAACAACGGGCCAAGATCTGCGGGCGCACCGCCGCAGGCCAGTCTCGCACCCTTGGCCAGAGCGTCGTCGACATGCGCCTGTTGTTTGGCCACAGCGCGGGCGTTCATCAAGGGGCCGAGATCGGCGTCCTCCATGCCGGGCGCAAGAGTCAGCGCTTTGGCCGCCGCCACGAATTTCACGCAAAATGCGTCATAGATCGGACGTTCGACATAAATCCGGTTCGCGCCCAGGCAATCCTGACCCGAGGTGGCGAATTTGGCTTTGATCACCTCCGCCACAGCCCGGTCCAAATCGGCGCCTTTGAACACGATCACCGGTGCGTGGCCACCGAGTTCAAGCACCAATTTTTTCACCGTCTCCGCCGATTGGCGATACAAAAGTCGCCCGACTTCGGTAGACCCCGTAAACGACAGCGCCCGCACGCGGGTGTCTTTGGTCCATGGTTCCACCACAGTGGGCGCATCTCCGGTCACGACGTTGAACACGCCCGCGGGCATCCCGGCGCGCTCGGCCAATTCGGCCAATGCCAATGCCGAATAAGGGGTCTCAGTCGAAGGGTGCGCCACGATGGTACAGCCCGCCGCCAAAGCCGCCGCCGCTTTGCGTGTCAGCATGGCGGAGGGAAAATTCCACGGCGTGATCAGGGCGACAACGCCCACGGGTTCGAGCCAAAGCTCCACCTCGGCGTCGGGCAAATGCGAGGTCACGCCTTCGACATTCGGCCGTTTTGCCTCTTCGGCGTAATAGTCAATGAACGCTGCGGCATAGTCGATCTCGCCGCGCGCTTCCGACAGCGGTTTACCCTGCTCAAGCACCATGATCCGCGCGAGGTCCTCTTTGGCCGCGATCATCAAATCATGCCAACGGCGCAGCACCATAGCGCGCTCTTGCGGCAAACGCTGTGACCAGGCGGGAAAACCCGCTTGAGCGGCGTCAACCGCGGCGGCGGATTGCGCGGCGCTCAGTGCGGCGATATCGCCCAAATGCGCCCCTGTGGCCGGATCGGTCACGGCAAAACAGGCGCCAGCCTCGCCGGAGGTCCATTTGCCATTCACATAGGAAAAGCCCCGCAACAGACGTTTGTCGCCAATATCAGTACGGGCAGAAATCGCAGTGTCACGCATGTTGGCCTCCTTATCCCCGGTCACTGTGACGGATCACGGCAGAGGGAGAGACCAAAGTGCGGGTGAATGCGCGGTATTCGGACTGCCGGGGTGGGATGTTCTAGTCCAAATGGTCTGTGAACAGCCCAAGCGGTGGGGTGCCACCGCCTTTGACCTGTTTGGTGACAATATAGGTGAAATAGCGCGCAATGCCGATGCGCGCGTCCAACAGCGTGTCGATCAGCCGTTGATAGGCGTCGATGTCGCGGGTGACGATCTGTAACAGGTAGTCAAACCCACCACCCAAGGCCCAACAGCCCAGGATTTCCTCATGCGATTGCACCGAGGATTCAAAGGTCTGAAACGAGGCTTGGGTATGGTCGGCAAGTTCGGCGGCGACGAACACCGTCACGGTCGAACCCAATTTGCGCAGGTTGATTTCGGCGTGATAGCCCTCGATCAACCCGGCTTTTTCCAGCTTTTTCAACCGCTCCCATGCGGGCGTGGGTGAGAGGCCAATGGCCTCGGCCAGACGCGTCTTTGACATCCGTCCCTCCCGAGACAGGGCGCGCAGAATGTCGAAATCACGGGCGTCCAGTTTGATCATGGGGCAAGGTTACGCGGAAATCACCGTGCCCGCATCCCCCAAACGGGTCGCGACATGGCTGGCGATGGCAGTGTCCTGCACGCCGGTTCCGGTCAGATCGCAGATTGTGATCTGACGCAGATCGGTGCGGCCCTGGGCGACTCCCGTGATGATCTGGCCCAATTCCGGCGGAGTATGCCGCATCAGCCCTTGCGCACGTGCCGCCCGCAATTCGCCCAGCACCTCGCATTGGCTGACCCGATCACAGACATAAAGATCGGCGGTGGCCAAGGCCTCTGGCGCGATCTCGTTTTTGCCCGCCTGATCCGATCCCATGGCGGTGATGTGCACCCCGTCATGGAGCATGTCGGCGGTGATCAACGGCGTCGTCGCAGGGGTTGTGGTGACCACAAGCTGGCTTTGCGCCACAAGCGGTGCGATCTCGGTCATCACCGCCACCTCGACCCCGGTCATCGCGGCAATATCGACAGCGCAGGCTTTGGCCTTTTGCGCATCACGCCCCCAAACGAGACAGCGTTTGAACGGGCGCACCAGATGCGCCGCCTGCATTTGCAACCGCGCTTGTACGCCAGTGCCGATCACCCCCGCCGTCTCGACATCGGGCGCAAGATGGCGCGCGGCCACCGCGCCCGCCGCCGCAGTGCGGATGTCGGTGAGGTAGCCGTTGTCCAAAAATACCGCCTGAACCAGCCCGGTTTTGGCCGAAAGCAGGATCATCAAGCCATTGAGGGAGGGCAGGCCCAATTGGGGATTGTCGAAAAATCCGGGCGAGACTTTCAAGGCAAAGCCGTCCACACCTGGCACATAGGCGGTTTTGACATCGACTTCGCCATGATGGGCCGCAATCGCCATGGACAGCACCGGCGGCATCACCACGCCGCCTTCGGCCAGAGCGCGAAAGCCGTTTTCGATCACATCAATGGTCTCAAGATCAAGCGAGACAACCCCGCGCAATTGCGCTTCTGTAAGGATGCGGATGTCGGGGCGGGGCGCGCTGGCCTGTGCCTCAGTCGTCATAGGGCGTTCCTTTTACAATCACATCACCAAGCCGCACATCTTGGCCCGTCACCACGCGGGTGAATTGCGCCATATCGACATTGCGCCCGGTGATCACGATGCCCATTTGTCGGCTTGGCGCGATCTTGCCCGCCAAAAGCGCGGCGATGCCGACGACACAGGCCCCTTCGGCGACCAAACGGTCCTCGTAATAAAGCGCCTGCATGGCGGTATAAATATCGTCTTCCGTGACCAAAACCACCTCATCCAAAAGAGTGCGGCAGAGCGGGAAGGAAAACCGGTTTGACAGCCCGATCCCGCCACCCAGACTGTCGGCCAAGGAGGCGACCTCTTCGACCTCAACCGGCCGGCCCGCTGTGATCGAGGCCGCCATCGCCGCGCCGCGATCCATGCTGACGCCGATCAGGCGGATGTCCGGTTTGATCGCACGGGCCGCAACTGCCATACCCGCCGCCAAACCCCCGCCGGAGAGCGGGATCATCAACGTGTCGAGATCGGGGCGGGCGCGCAGCATTTCCAGCGCAATGGTGCCTTGTCCGGCAATCACATGCGGATCGTCAAAGGGCGGAATGTCGATCAACCCATCGTCGCGCGCCAACTGTGTGGCATGGGTTTGGGCCTCGTCTTGCGAGCGGCCGTGGATGTGGACCTCTGCGCCAAGCGCGCGGATGCCGTCGATTTTGGCCTGCGGCACAAGGTCGGACATACAGATCACGGCGCGCAGGCCCTTTTGCGCCGCAGCATAGGCCACAGCGCGACCATGATTGCCAGTGGAACAACAGGTCACGCCTCTGGCCCCATCCGGCACATGCGCCATCGCATTGACCGCCCCGCGCAGTTTGAATGCCCCCATCGGCTGGCAAATCTCAAGTTTGAGCCAGAGATCGCCCCCGAGCTTTTGCGACAGGTGCGAGGGCACAAGTGGCGTGCCATCGGCCACGCCTTTGATCACTTCTTGCGCGGCCAAAACATCCGTTAAGGCCAGCATCAGCCCGCCTCTTTGACCGCGCTGAGGAATTGCTGCGTCCGCTCCCTTTGCGGATTGCCAAACAGCGCGTCAGGCGCGCCTTGTTCCTCAATGGAGCCATCGAAAAAGAAACAAATGCGGTCCGAGATGTCTTTGGCAAAGCCCATTTGGTGGGTGACCATCAACATGGTGAGGTTGTGTTTGTTCACCAGATCGCGGATCACATTGGTCACTTCACCGATCACCTCAGGGTCAAGCGCGGATGTGACTTCGTCAAACAGCATCACCTTGGGCCGCATCGCCAAAGCGCGGGCAATGGCAACACGTTGTTGTTGCCCGCCCGAAAGACGCGAGGGGTGCTGATCCTTCTTTTCGATCATGCCGACAAGTTCCAACAGGTCCTCAGAGCGCTTGCGCGCCTCGGCTTTGGACATGCCCAGAACCTGAACCGGCCCTTCCATGCAATTTTCCAAGGCGGTCATGTGGGGGAACAGATTGAAGTGCTGAAAACACATGCCAATCTGGCTGCGCATCATCCGCAGGTGCTTGGGGGAGGCGGGCACGAGTGTGCCGTTTTTCTCCATATGGGTCAGCGGTTTGCCATCGACGTAGATCACACCTTCATTGATGGTCTCAAGCGTCATCAGCATTCGCAACACAGTGGTCTTGCCCGAGCCAGACGGACCGATCACGGTCACCATTTCGCCCGTTGCCACATCAAGGTTAAGCCGATCCAAAACGGTCAGTTTGCCGTAGCGTTTGGTGACGTTCATGAACCGCACCATCGGGATATCATCGCCGGTCAGTTCCAGCGGGTATTGCGACATATCTTCCATTATTTCAGTCCAAGTTTGCGGCGCACATAGGTTTCAAACACACGGATGAAACCGGCGGCAGGAAGGGAAATGGCGAGGAAAATCACGCCGACGAGGGTGTAGGGTTCGAGGAAGCGATAACTTTCAGATCCGATCGCATTGGCGGTGTGCATCAGTTCCGCAACGCCGATCACCGAGAGCATTGGCGTGTCCTTGAAAATCCCCACAAGATAGTTGCCCATACCCGCCAAAGCGGGCGGCACAGCCTGCGGAATGATGATCCGGGTATAGGCCTGGCGCGTGCTCATGTTGAGCGCTGTACAGGCCTCCCATTGGCCTTTGCCCACACTGTTCAAGCCACCGCGATAGACCTCGGAGAGATAGGCCGAATAATGCAACCCGATGGCGATCATGCCAGAGGTCCACGGGCTCATCCGCACTCCGAATTGCGGACCAACGTAGAACACGAAAAAGATCTGAAGGATCAGCGGTGTCGAACGGATGAACTCCACAAATTCGCGCACCACAAAGGTCAGTGCCCGGTACGGCGTGCGCTGCGCCAGTGCCAGGACCAGCCCCAACACGATGGCGATGGCATAGCCCGCCCCCGCTGCGATCAGGGTGTTGAGCGTTGCCTCAAGCAGACGCGGCAGGATTTCCCAAGTGAAATCCCATTTCCAATGAAATCCCATGGCTTAGGCCCTCCCCAACTTGCGGCGCATGACACCTTCGAGCCACCGCATAAAGGGCGTGACGATGAACCGCGCGAAGACGTAATAAACGATCAGCGCAAGACCAAAGGCCTGAGCCGAGAGGAAGGTCGATCCGTTGATCTGTTTGGCCACGAACATCAGGTCGGTGACGGAAATCAGCGACACGAGGGCGGTGTTTTTGAGAAGCTCGATCAAAAGATTGCCCCAGGGTGGCAACATATTGACCAGAGCCTGCGGCAAGATGATCCGCCACATCCGTTTGGCCGGGCTCATTGAGAGCGCATAGGCGGCTTCCCATTGCCCTTTTGGCACGGATTGAATGCCGCCGCGCACAAGCTCGGCGCCGTAAGCGCCCAAGTTCATCCCAACGGCAACAAAACCCGCGGTGAACTTATCCAGCGTCACGCCGAACAGCGGCAGCACAAAGAAAATCCAGTAAAGTTGCACCAAAAGCGAGGTGCCACGAAAAATTTCGATATAGGTCACCGACACGCCGCGGATCACGGCATTGTGGGACAGTTTCATCAATCCGGCCACCAATGCGATCCCGATCGCGAGCATCGTGGCAAGGATGAATTGGGCGGCGGTGATCCCGGTTCCTTTCAGGAAATCGGGCCAATACGTCGCGATAAATTCCCAGAGGCTCAAGGGCATCTCCCGAGGCTGAAAATGACGTGCGGGCCGGAACCGTTGTCCCGGCCCGCATCAATCACTTGGATGGATCAAAGAGAGCGTCGATCACTTACTTCATGGCGCAGGCGTCTGCGGTTTTCATTTCCCCCGGCAGGTTGCCTGTGGAGTAGCCATAGGCGGACACGGCCCCCATCATCGCATCGGAGCCAAGGTATTCGGCTTGGGCGGCGTTGAATTTTTCGACGAAATCCGCGTCCTCATCCCGAAAGCCGATGCCGACCCAGTTTTGGGTCCAGTCGGGGAGTTGACTGACGTCGGAGACTTCGACATCGCCGCCGGATTGTTCGGCCAAATTGAGCGCGGTGAAATAGGTCACCCCACCGGCATCGGCACGTCCGGCGCGCACAGCGGCGAGAATTTCGGTCGGGCCGGGTACAGTCATGACTTTGTCGTCATCAACGCCACCGCGCTCCGCCGCTTCGATTTGGTTGTAGCCCGCGCCAGTCACGAAAATCGCGTCTTTTTCGGCAAGCTGCTCGTAGTTGTTGAGGTCTTTGGGATTGCCTGCAGGCACGATGAAGGCATCGCCCACTTTGGCCATCGGCTCGGAGAACGTCATGTTTTCGCAGCGCGAACCAAGGATATACATCCCGCCGGTCACAATGTCGAAACGGCCCGCGTTGAGGCCAGGGATGAGGCCGCCCCATTCGGTGACGACCGGCTCAATGTTGTCATAGCCCATCGTTTCGAGCACGCCGATGACATAGGCATTCACAAACCCTTCGGCAGCGCCGTCTTCACCCGGATAGGCCCAAGGCACTTCGTTGGCAAAGCCGATACGGATCGGATCACCGTTTGCGATCCGGTCACTCAACGTCCCGGCCATGAGGGCGGTCGCGCTTACGCCCAGCGTGAGACCCGCAGCGGCGACGGTTTTAAGGATAGGTTTCATAAGTCACTCCCGATTATTTTCATTGACGAGGAAACAGGGCTTCCCTCAACTGATGTATACAACATTAGGCGAATCGCCTGAGTGTCAAGGAAAACGGCCCAAAAACATCCTTATTTTTCGGCTTTACATGCGGAAACGTCCTATAGAATCGCACAAGATGTGCACAATAAGCGAGAAGTACATGCCTATTGAGAATGCCCCTTTCTCCCGTTCCGAGTATGAACGGCGCATCCATTTGACACGCGAGGCGATGAGTGCGTCTGGAATCGACATTCTTTTCGTCACGAATCCGTCGAACCAAAACTGGCTCACCGGATATGACGGCTGGTCATTTTATGTGCATCAAGGCGTGATTTTGAGTCTCGAGGGCGACCCGATCTGGTGGGGACGGATGCAAGATGCCAATGGCGCCAAACGCACCGTCTGGATGGAAGACGAGAACATCCTCCACTACGCGGATCGCTATATTCAGGCCACCGACATCCATCCGATGGAAGACCTCGCTTCGCATCTGCGGATCATGGGATATGGCGACAAACGCATTGGGATCGAGATGGAGACCTATTACTTCACCGCCCGCGCCTTTGCCGTTTTGGCGCAGGGGTTGCCGGAGGCCGAACTGGTAGATGCCTCCAGTTTGGTAAACTGGAATCGGCTGATCAAATCCTCTGAGGAATTGGATTTCATGCGCCGGGCCGCCCGCATTTCCGAACTGGTGATTGAGCGCGCGATTGAATTGGCCGAACCGGGCATGCGTAAACACGATCTTGTCGGCGAGATGTTCAAAACGTCGGTGCAGGGCGAAAACGACAGTTGGGGCGACTACCCGGCCATCGTGCCGCTCTTACCCTCGGGCGCGGATGCTTCTGCGCCGCATTTGACATGGAATGGCGAGGCGCTGAAGCGGGGCGAGGCGACGTTTATCGAACAATCCGGCTGTTATCGCCGCTACCACGCGCCGCTGTGTCGGACGATCTTTTTCGGCAAACCACCCCGTTTTATGAGCGACGCGGCAGAGGCGCTAACCGAAGGGTTGAACGCCGGGATCGAGGTGGCGCGCCCCGGCAACCGGGCCTGTGACATCGCCCGCGCTTTGGATGCGGAACTGATCAAAGTGGGGATCGAGCGTCCGAACCGCTGCGGCTATGCAGTCGGTCTGTCCTATCCGCCGGATTGGGGCGAACACACGGTCTCCCTGCGCGCCTTTGATGAAACGGTTTTGGAGCCGGGCATGACCTTTCACTTCATGCCGGGGCTGTGGATGGACGGCTGGGGCATGGAGACGACGGAGACGATCCTGATCCGCGATGACGGGCCAGCGGAGCCTTTGTGCAACGTGCCGCGCAAGCTGTTTGTGAAGGACTGATCATGTCCGATCTCGACCGCTGCCAAAGCATGCTGGCCGATCTCATCGCCTTTCCCTCGGTGTCCTCCGAGAGCAACCTGTCCGTGATCCACTATATCGCGGACAGGTTGGAGCGTGCGGGCGCGCGGGTGGAGGTGCTCAAAGACCCGAGCGGCACCAAGGCCAATCTGTTTGCCACGCTCGGGCCGGAGCGTGCGGGTGGGTTGGTCCTGTCCGGGCACACCGATGTGGTGCCGGTGGCGGATCAACCGTGGCGCAGCGATCCGTTTAAAATGGTGGAGCGGGACGGCAGGCTCTATGGCCGCGGCACCTGTGACATGAAAGGGTTCATCGCCACCTGTCTGACCAAACTCGACACGCTCAAAGCGGCGACATGCGACCACCCGATCCATTTCGCCTTTACTCATGACGAAGAGGTCGGCTGTCTCGGCGCGCGCGATCTTGTCGATGTGCTCAAGGCGCGCGACATCCGGCCCGCGATGGCGCTGATTGGTGAGCCGACGCAGATGCGGGTGATCGAAGGGCACAAGGGCTGTTGCGAGTATACCGTGACCTTTACCGGCGCGGAGGGGCATGGATCGGCCCCGGAGAAAGGCGTCAACGCAATCGAATATGCGGTGCGCTACATCAACCGGCTGCTTGTTTTACGACAGGCCTTGATCGACCGCTGCCCGCCGGGATCGCGGTTTGACCCGCCGCACACGACGATCAACATCGGCGGCCTTAAGGGTGGTCATGCCCATAATGTCATCGCGGGCAAAGCCACGTTAGAATGGGAAATGCGCCCGACCTCTTTGGCGGATTATGATTTGGTGCAGCGAGATCTGGCGCAATATGTCGGCGACGTGTTGTTGCCGGATATGCAGGCGATCGCACCGCAGGCGGAGATCACCACCGAGGTGATTGGTGAGGTTGCGGGCCTCACACCCATGGACGAGAACGCCGCGCGCGATCTTTTGTATCGCCTCACCGGGGCCAACACCGCCGATGTTGTGCCGTTTGGAACCGAAGCCGGGCTTTTCCAAGAGATCGGCATGAGTGCGGTGATTTGTGGTCCCGGCTCCATTGACCAAGCTCATAAGCCCGACGAATATGTTGAACGCGATCAGCTTTGCCAAGCCATGGCAGTGCTGGATCGACTTGGGGAGACCTATGGCAGACACGACAGAGACTGAACCGATGGACATGATGCCCGAACCGTTGCGGGCCCGCGAACGTGCCGAGCGCATCCATGCGGACATCCGCAGCCGCATCTGCATGTTGGACTACCCGCCGGGCATGAAACTTTCGGAAACGGCGCTGGCCGCCGAACTTGGCATTTCACGCACCCCCATCCGCCGCGTTTTGGCGCGGCTTGAGGATGAGGGGCTCGTGACCTCGGTTCATGGGGTCGGCACCATGGTCACCAATGTCGATTATAGCGAGATGTCACAGGTTTATCGCCTGCGCAAAGAATTGGTGCTGTTGCAAACCGTGCTCGATCCGATTCAACCCGATGCCGCGTTTTTGCAACGGTTTCAGGCCTTGTATACCCGCTCCGAGGCCCTCAAAACCGCCCCATCGGCACGCGACTTTTCGCTTTTGGACCAAGACACGTTTCTGACCTTGTTAGACCTCACCGCCAATGCCCCGCTGCGGACAATGGCGGAACGGCTGTATTTTCGCACTGCCCGCATTTGGCTACAACAGGTGACCAGTTCGCATATTGATTTGATGCAGGAAATCGACATTTACGCCCGCGAACTCCAAGACCTGTTGGGGGCGCTGGAGCTCGGCGATCTGGATGCTGTCGGCCATATCCGCCGTGGCCATATTTCCATGAGCTTTGCCCGCATGCGGGTCTAAAGCCCCCGCCAACTGGGGCGCAGTGCCCAGAGGCAGGCACACACCGGAGGGATTATCGCCCAAAGACAGCATCCGGCAGACGCAGGATCAGGTTGGGGTCCGGGCTGATGTCTGACCAAACGGACCAAAGGCTATCATGGCCAACGCCAAAGAAATTGCCGCCGGTTTGGGTCAAGAGGCTGGTGATGATCTGAACATGCAAATGCGGTGCCCAACCGCCGTTTTCATGCCAGTCCCCGAGCGGTGCAAGGTCTTGACCGATGGTAATCTCTGCCCCTTCGGCGAGGCCGGGGAGGGGGACGCCAAGGTGCCCATAAAGGGTCCAAAACGGCAGGTCCTCCGCCGTCCTATGTTCCAAAATCACCGTATGGCCGTAATCCAAAGGATCGGCATTATAGGCCAGGCGATGCACCCGTCCGGGCAAAGGCGCGCAAATCATCGTGCCAGCGGGCGCGAAAATGTCGATGCCCAAATGACGGCTGCGTGGTTCGGGACCCGAGGCATCGCGGTATTGATCGGCCATATAAACACTGCGCTGTTCGCCATAGAGGCCATAGCCGTAAAGCGGTTGGTCGGCGGGCAGATCGGGCGCGCGTTGCCCGGCGAACCACGCATCAAAGGCGCGGTCGGAAAAGGCGGGCATCCCGACGCGATCCGAAGGCAGCGGCAGGAATGCCGTGCCATTGGGGTCAGGGCGCATCACCGGAGCCACCGCCACGCGCGCAAGATCGGCGCGAATGGCCGCCGCATGGGGGATCGGTGCATGGCCCAGCCCATAGCGGATCACAGCGGTTAAGAACGCCGGGTCCAGCGCCTCAAGCCTTTGAATGAGGGCGGCATCCTCAATTGGATCAAGAGCGGCGCGGACATGATCATAAAGCCTGTCTGCCTGATCTTCCGCCACAAACACGCCTGCCACAGACACCCCGTCGAGACAGGCGACAATCGCCCGGTGCAGATCCGGCGCATCGCGCAACGTCATGGCCAGCTTTTGCGCCAATTGGGCGGGTATTTCAATCTGGCGCATCAGGGGCCTCCTTAGCAGAGCGACAAGCGGAACGGCAGAGGATTACAGCATTGAGCCAGTGTCAATAAACCTTTGATGCCAACTTAGAGCCTCGCGCAGATCATGCGGCGTATGGCCGCCAAAGGAGCTTTTTTTCGCCCGCTCGAAATACTCCCGCAGCGCATCGCGATACATCGGATGGGCGCAGTTTTCGATGATCAAAGCGGCCTTCTTTTTCGGGTCCAAACCGCGCAAATCGGCCAAGCCTTGTTCGGTGACAATCACCTGCACGTCTTGGTTGATGTGATCGACATGGCTCGCCATCGGTACAATCGCGGAAATGGCACCGTTTTTGGCGGTCGAGGGTGTCATGAAAATCGACAAATAGCCGTTGCGGGCAAAATCGCCCGAGCCACCGATGCCGTTTTGAATGCGCGACCCCATGACATGGGTCGAGTTCACATTGCCGTAAATATCTGCCTCGATCAGCCCGTTCATCGCGATACAGCCAAGGCGGCGCACCAGTTCGGGGTGGTTCGAAATTTCTTGCGGCCGCAGAATCAATTTGTCGCGGAACAGCTTGGCATGGGTGTTGAAATACTCGGCCTTTTCGGGTGAAAGCGAAAAGGCGGTGGCGGAGGCGACGCGCAAGGTGCCCGCCTCGATCATATCAAGCATGCCGTCCTGTATCACCTCGGTGAAGGCGGTCATTTGTTCAAACGGCGCTTTGATCAATCCGGCCATCACCGCGTTGGGCACGTTGCCGACGCCCGATTGCAATGGCAACAGGCTGGGCGGCAGGCCCGCGCGTTTGGCCTCCCACATCAGGAATTCAAGGATGTGATCGGCAATCGCTTCCGCCGTGTCGCCGGGGGCGGAAAACGGTGCGTTGCGGTCGGGGGCGTCGGTTTCGACAATGGCGACGATTTTGGAGGGATCGACCTTGAAATGCGGCTGACCGATGCGATCGTCGGGCTTGTTCAACGGGATCGGCACGCGGTTCGGCGGCAAGGCTGTGCCGTAGTAAATGTCATGCATCCCGTTGAGCATTTCGCTTTGCCAACTGTTGACCTCAAGGATGATTTTGTCGGCACGTTCCAGCCATGTTTTGTTGTTGCCAATGGAGGAGGAGGGGATCAAATCGCCTTCGGGTGTGATGCCGGACACCTCGATGATTGCGGTGTCGAGCGGGCCCAAAAAGCCCTGCCATGCCATCGGCGCGACTTGCGACAGATGCATGTCGACATAGTTCATCTCACCCGCGTTGATTTTTTGCCGCGCGATGGGATCGGAGTTGTAGGGCAGGCGGAAATCAATGCCATCGGCCTTGGCCAAAGCACCGTCAAGCTCCGGCCCCGTCGATGCGCCAGACCAGATTTTGATCCGAAACGGATGGCCTGCGCTATGCTCGGCCTCAATGCACGCGGCCAGAGCGAGCGGCACGGCTTTGGGATACCCCGAGCCGGTAAATCCGCTCATGCCCACCGCCGCGCCATTGTGAACAAGGCTTGCGGCGTCTTCGGCGCTCATGATTTTGGAGTGAAGCGATTGTGGCGCGATGCGCGAGGGCTGGGTCAAGGCCGGTCTCCATTTTACACGGATTCCGGGCGTGATGTGGGAGTATCACGGCAAATGGGGTCCCCTCCCTCCATCAGCGCCCGATGTTTCTCGCATCTACGCCTTCGATGGAAGGAGGGTCCAGCACATTCTTGTGATGCAACCCCGCTATGCACATTCGCACAGATATATGATAATTTATTTGCAAAACCGATCAATTGAACCGATTTTGCAAATGCCTTTTGCAGAGCTTCTAGGCGCGGTTTTGAGCGCGCTCAACCGTCGCTTTAGGCCCGGTGTCCACGCGCCACGCGCAGGAAGTGAACCACACGCGACGCAGTGTGCGCGCTCTGCGTGTCTGGCCGGTCCGCGCGGCTAAGCTGATCCCACATCGGATGTCTGCGGGCGGTGCAATCCAGTTTTGCAAACTGCACAAGGCGGTGGTTTTTCAGCGGATCGTGGTGGCGATGATGGGCGTCAAAAACAGTGTTGTGGGTCATCAAAAGTCCTCCTCTTGGACGAAAAGCCTAGCAGAAAATCGGCATTTTGTCAGGTCTTGCAAGCTGAGAGTAATCCCCAAGCGGGCTTTGGCTCACGCCGCATCTTGCCGCACCCGCCAGCGCCACAGCACGACCCCGGCCACGATGACGATCGCCATCGACAACAAAAACGGCGCGCCGGGCAGGTAATGTGCCGTGCCGGGGCGTGAAAAGACTGCGAAGGTTTCGGTCATGATCAAGGGGCTGAGGATGGTCGCCATGGCGGCGATGGAGCCGATCACGCCCTGTAATTCGCCTTGTTGCGTGTCGGGCGTGGCGCGGCTCATCGTGCCTTGCAGGGCAGGAATGGTGACCGAGGAAATCCCCGACAGCACGGTGACGATCCACACCAGCGGCACGCTACTGGTCACGCCCAAGGTGGCAAACACAACGATGTCGGCCAAAATGCCGCCCATGGTGACGCGATACGCCCCAAAGCGGCTCACGAGCGGTCCGATCAACACCGATTGCGCCAGACCCATGGAGAGGCCAAAGGCAAACAGCGTCAGGCCAATCATCCGCGCGTCAAAGCCGAATTTTTTAACGCCATAAAACGACCAGATCGCCGGATAGACAAAATAGGCCATCTCATAGAGGCCAAAGACCAGCAAAAGCGGCTTTACCCCGGACAGTGATCCAATGGCGCGAAAGGCGGCAAAGGGATTGGCGCGGCGCCAATGAAACGGGCGGCGTTTGTCGCGGGTCAGGCTCTCGGGCATGACCAAAAGGCCAAAGACCATGTTGAGCCCGGCGATGCCCGCCGCCACATAAAACGGCGCGCGCGTATCAATTCCGGCCAAAAGCCCGCCAATCATCGGCCCCACGGCAAAGCCAACCCCCATCGCCGCATGGACAAGGCCAAAGCGCTTTTCGCGCTCATCAGGCGCGGAAATATCGGCCATATAGGCGGCGGCCGTGGCATGGGTCGCCGCAGTCAATCCGGCGATCAGCCGCCCGATCAGCAACAGCCAGATCGTATGCGCCACCGCCATCACCAGATAATCGAGCATCATCACGAACAGCGCTGAGATCAGAACAGGTTTACGGCCAAACCGATCCGACAGATTGCCCACAATCGGCCCAAACAGAAACTGCATGACGGCATAACCCGTGGCCAAAACCCCGCCCCAAAGCGCCGCATCGGCCAAGGTGCGCCCGGTCACGTCACGGATCAGATCGGGCATGACCGGAAAGATCAGGCCAATGCCGATGCCGTCGATCAAGACGGTGAACACGATGAACAAGATCGGAAGATGACGCAACATGACGGGCCCCTGACACAGACTGCGCCTTTTTGACCGTCAAAGCCGCCGCTGTCTATCCGTCTTTGCGCACAGCCTTGATGAGCAGATCCGCCAGGCTGTCCGGGTGAGAGAAATAGGGGGAATGGCCCGCAGCGAGGCGATGCACATGGCCCTCAGGCCAGTCTTTGACCATTTTTTCCTGCTCTTCCGGCGGGATGGTGCGGTCATCCGTGCAAAGCACATAATCGCGCGGCAGGGTGGTGGAGCGCGCGGTGATCGTCAGGGGCGTTTCTTGCGGGCGGATCGCCTGCGGTCCCAGATGCAGCAGGGCATAGGCCACGGCTTGAGCTGGGCAATCATGAAACAGCGTCGCCTCGACGGTGTCAGGGCGAAAGGTGAAAGCCTTGCCGTCCGGGGTTTTTGCAATCGCGGCCAACACCGGATGAGCACGGGCACTGCGGCGCATGTCACCAAGCTTTTGCCATCCTCGGGCACATAGGCACACACATAGATCAACTGCGCGATGCGTTCGGGCGCCGCCTCGGCGGCGGCGGTGATCGCATAGCCACCGGCGGAATGGCCGACTAGGATCACCGGCGCGCCGATCTCGGAGATCTTATGGAGGATCGCATCGCGGTAGAGATCAAGCGTCACCTCGGTATAGGGCGTGGGATCATCGCCATGAGAGGGCAGGTCCATCGCGTGAGCCGTGGCCCCGCGCGCGCCGAGCGCCGGGACCAGATCGCGCCAACACCATGCGCCATGGGCGGAGCCGTGGACCAAAAGAAAGACCGGATCAGACGTGCCCAGCTCAGACATGGCCGATCTCCTGTAAGAATCTCGTCAAAAGCGCGGCAAAGGCCTCGGGCGCATCCACGGGCGGCAAATGCCCGGAACGCCGCAGCAATTCAAACCGCGCGCCGGGGATGACATCCAAAGTTTCGCGCATCAAATCGGCGGGGGTCGATCCGTCATAGCCGCCGCCAATGCCCAAACACGACAGACGTAAGCCCGAGGTCGGCGTATAAAAATCCGTGCCCGCGATCGCGGCACAGCACCCCAAATAGCCCTCCACAGAGGTGTCCAAAATCGACTGGCCCCAGCGTTTGGCCACCTCGGTTTTGCGAAATCCGGGGGCGAACCATCGTTCAAGCGTGGGCGCGACGATGCTTTCAAGCCCATGTGCCTCAATCGCGGCGATGCGTTTGTCCCAGACCGAGCGGGTACCGATTTTGGCCGCCGTGTTGGACAGCACCAGCGCACGAATCTGATCCAGCCGTTTGACCGCCAGGCCCTGCGCGATCAACCCGCCGATGGAAATGCCGACAAACACCGCATCACGCACCGCCAAATGATCCAGCAACCGTTCGGCGTCGCGCACCAAAGCGCCCATCGAATAGGGGCCTTTCGGCACGTCAGAGGTCCCATGCCCGCGCAGATCATAGCGGATGATCCGCAGACCTGTGGGCACAAGCGGCAGGACGTCATCCCACAGGTGCAAATGGGTGCCCAAGGCATGACAGAACACGATGGGCGGGCCACTGCGCGGCCCGTCGTCTTCCACGTTGAGAGTAATGTCGCCGAGATCAACCCGCATCTGATCGCTCCTTTAGGGGTGCGGGCAGATCATAGAGGGCGGGGCGGTGGGTCTCAATGGGGGAGGCGGGTCAAAAATCGCGCGATCACATCAAGGCTTTCAGGCTCATCCAAAAACGGCACATGGCCGCGATCCTTGACTTCGGCGCAGATCATATCCGGACGGCGTGCGCACATCTTGTCCATACAGGCGCGGGGCAAAAGCGTGGAGTTTTCACCCCGCAACAGCGCCAAGGGCAGCCCGTCAAGCGCCTCGAACAAAGGCCAAAGATCGGGTACGGCCCCGGTCACGCTTTGCGCCTCTATTGCCTCCCTGAGCTTGGGGTCATAGCGCAACTCAAGCCGCTCCTCGCCCTCGGTCCAAATCCGCCGCGCATAGCTTAGCCATTGATCCCGGCTGACATTGCGGAATTGATCTCCCAAAGCGCGGGGCAATTTGTCGGCGGCATCTTCAAACGAACGGTAGGCCGGGCGGCGACCGAGATAGTCCATGATGTGGCTCAGCCCGCGCGGATCCATCTCTGGCCCGATGTCATTAAGCAACACGCCTGAGAGCCGATGTTTGGCGCTGATCGCCAAGACCATGGCAATCAACCCGCCGCGCGAGGTGCCCAGAATGGCCGCGCGGTCCAGCCCCAGATGATCCAAAAGGGTCAGCGCATCCGCACCCTCTTGCGGTAGCGTGTAATTGAGGACATTCGGGTCATACTCCGACGCCCCGCGCCCGCGACTATCAACGCGAATGATCGTGGCCCGGTTTGCAAAATGCGCCACCACAGGTTCGAAATCATCCATGTTGCGGGTCAGTCCCGCGAGGCACAACAGGGCGGGGCCTTTGCCCTGAACGTCATAGGCCAACGATAGACCATCGGAGGTTTTGAAGGTCTCAGGCATGGGCGGCGATCTCCGGGATTTGGGTCAGATCAGAGAGGATATGAGCGGGCTGTCCGGGCATCCGGTCGACGGGCAGGGCTGCGCGGTTCACCCAGGCGGTGACAAAGCCAAACCGTGCCGCCCCGGCGATGTCCCAGCCATTGGAGGAGACAAACAACACCTCGTCGCGGGCGCATTGGAACCGATCCGGGACCATTTGATACACCTGATCGGAAGGCTTGAAGATGCCGACCGTGTCGACTGAGAGCACATCGTCCAACAGGCGGTCTAGCCCCGCCGATGACACCGCGGCATCGAGCATGTCATGCGAGCCGTTCGACAGGATCGCGGTGGAAAATCCTTTGTCTTTCAGAGTTTGCAGCATGATGGGTACCTCTGGGTAGGCGCTCAGTTCCTGATAAAGCTGTAACAATCGCGCCCGCAACGGCGGATCATCCTCAAGGCCTGCACGCGCCAGCGCCCAATCGAGCGCATCCATGGTGACGGTCCAAAACGGCGTGTGATCCCCCATGATTACGCGCAGCCAACTGTATTCCAACTGCTTGGCGCGCCAATCCTGCGCCAGTTGGGGCCACAGTTGCGCAAGGCGCGAAAACTCGGGGTCATGCGCGGCGCGCTGGGCGGCGGAGGTGACATCGAACAACGTGCCATAGGCGTCGAAAATACAGGTGGTGATGGTCACATGAGCCTCCCTTGTCGTCGGCTCAGACTGTCACGGAGCGTGCCCTGAGGAAAGAGGAGATGGTGCGGGTTTCAGAGCAATCCGGTCAAAAGCCAGAACCCGCCGGTGAAATGCACGGTCAGGGTAAAGGCATAGCTTGCCATCACCAAAAGCGCCTGATTTGGCGTCAGGCGGCTTTGGTTGGGGCGGCGGATGTGGAACAGGCTTTGCACGCCCGCGGCGGCGAGAATCATCATCGCCACCGAGTGATCGCGCAGAGCCGCCGAGGCAAAGGCGGCGGTCATGAACAGTGTGATGACACGCCCGAGACGCGGCCAAAACGCATCTGAAACCGCGCGCACAACCCGACCGCCACCAAAGGGCAGGAAGGGCAAAAGCATGATGAAATTGAACGTGCCCAACATGATTGCGGTGCTGCGCATGACATCGGCAAAGAGGGGGGCGGCCAAGGCAAAGCTGTGAAACAGGCCAAAGGCGAGGATCATCGGCACAATCGCCAAGGCAGGGGCATAGAGCGCGGCAAAGCTTTCCTCAAGCGCGTGATCAAAGGGGCGATCCGAGCGAGGTGCTGCCACAAAGGGCAGGGGGATCAGCCGCACCCGCGCCACCTCATGGCCGATGATCCGACAGGCCAGTGCGGACCCCAACTCATGCAACAGAGCGGCAAAGACAAAGCCAATGCCAAGCAAAGGCGAGGTCAGTGCCGCGACCGCGACGGTGAATGCAAATCCAATCACAACGCCCGTGCCATCAAACCCGCTTGTGGTCATCCGGCCCTGATTGGGTGACACCCCTTTGAGCAGAGGCAGGGAAAATATCCCCAAAAGGATGGCGAGGAAAAGGAATGTCATAGCGATGTGAGGCGGGCCCTTTGGCGTTGGTCTTTGGGTTTTTGATGGGGCGGAAATATGGCGACACTGTGGCAGATGGCAGGTTTGGTTGGGGATAACTCAACGTTCAACACTGTGTTTCTGAAATGAAAACGTTTAAAAATGCTTTCAAATTCGTCAAAAAATCCATGAAAATGCAAAATTTCAGAACAGGGGATGATTTGTCCGTTCCGCCTGCTAAGTCTATAGCTTGGGTGCCCCTGTTTGGAGATAATGATGAACAGCACGGTTGAGAAACTCCGCGACTCCCTGCGGCAACTTCAGGATCAATTGGAACGGGATGCCTTGGCGGCGCGTGAAAAGTTTCAGTATCGTCTGACCAACGGGCGGGTAGTGTTTGAGGAAGAGGCGCGCAAACGCGGTCGGCTTTTGCGGGTGCGCTTGTCGGTATTTATCCGTCGCGCCCGCCCTTGGGAGGTGATCACCGCCCCGATCATCTACAGTTTGATCGTGCCCTTCGTGATCCTTGATCTCTTCGTCACCGTCTATCAGGCGATCTGTTTCCCGATCTATGGCTTGCCAAAAGTTGAACGCAAAAAATACATCGCCGTGGATCGGCACAAACTGACCTATCTGAACTTTATGCAAAAGCTCAATTGCGTTTATTGCGGCTATGGCAACGGGCTTTTGGCCTATGTCCGAGAAGTCGCCGGGCGCACCGAATATTATTGGTGTCCGATCAAACACGCCAGCCATCTGTCCGGTCGTCACGAGCAATATCAGAATTTTTTGGAGTTCGGTGATGGCGAGGCGTGGGATGAAAAATTCATTGAAATGAAAGGCAAAGCCCGCGCCTGCGAGGACTGTAGCGGGGGCTGTCACTAAAGCGTCAGGGGCGAAGCATCATATCCGCCACGTTCTCCGCGATCATCATGGTGGGCGCATTGGTGTTGCCCGCGATGATCTGCGGCATGATCGAGGCATCCACCACGCGCAGCCCCGACACGCCGCGCACCTGTGCTTGCGCATCCACAACAGAACCCGCGTCCATCCCCATGCGACAGGTGCCGACCGGGTGATAGATCGTCTCTGAGCGGGCACGAATATCCTTTATGAGCGCTTCGTCGCTTTGCAGGGACGCACCAGGCAGAACCTCGGATGCGACATGGCATGCGAGGGCGGGCGCGGCCATCACCGAACGGGCGATTTTGAGGCCGGATAAAAGCGTTGCCACATCCTCGGGGTGGCTCAGATAGCCGGCGTCAATCACTGGCGCGGCCCTTGGATCACTGGAGGCCAAAGTGATCCGCCCACGCGATTTTGGCAAAAGGTCACAGACATGCAACGTCATGCCGTAGCCAAAGGAGGTCTTGCGCCCATGATCGCGCAGATAGGCCGGGATGAAATGGAATTGCAGATTGGGGCGCGGCTGATCGGGACCCGAGCGCACGAAACCACCTGCTTCAGCCACGTTGGAGGTCAGTTCCCCACGTCGTTTGCGGCCAAAGTCCCAAGCGGCGCGCAGGCGCGGGGCAGGTAGGTGGGCGCAATACCAATCGGCAGGCGATTGCGGGCGGCAGACATCACCGTGATGTCGAGATGATCGGCCAGATTTTCGCCCACCTCAGGTGCATTATGCCGCACCTCGATCCCCTGCGCGCGCAACATCTCGCCCGGACCGATGCCCGAGAGCATCAACAGATGTGGAGATTTAATCGCCCCGGCACTGAGGATCACCTCGCCACCGGGATTGAGCACAATCTCACGATCCCGCAGCGCAACGCCATGGGTCTCTACGCCCTTGAACATCACCCGCGTGACCTGTTCTCCGGTCAAAATCGTCAAATTGGCCCGACCGCGCACCGGGGCCAAAAATGCCCGCGCCGCTGAGAACCGTTTGCCGTCTTTCTGAGTGACTTGGAACAGGCCCACTCCCTCCTGATCCACGCCATTAAAGTCGCGCCGCTCTGTCAATCCCGCCTCAACACCGGCCCGCACAAAGGCATGCGACAGCGGGTTTGGACTGCGCAGATCGGAGACGGACAGAGGGCCATCCACGCCATGATACGCATCCGAAATCTGCGCATTGCCTTCCAATCGTTTGAACAGCTCAAACGCGCGCGGCCAATCCCACGCTGCACCTGCCGCCCGCGCCCAAGCCCGGTAATCCTCCGGGTGGCCACGCATATAGATCATCGCATTGATCGAAGACGACCCGCCCAAAACCCGTCCGCGCGGCCAGAACAGGCGGCGGTGGTTCAGGTTTGGGTCCGGGGCGGTGTGATCATTCCAATTATAGCCTTTGAGGCGCGCCAAAACCGCCAGCCCCAAAGGAACATGAATGAAGGGGGAGCGATCCTTGCCCCCGGCTTCGATCAAACAAACCCGTTTGCTTGGATCGTCCGACAGGCGATTGGCCAACACGCATCCCGCAGACCCCGCACCCACAATGATATAATCAAACATGCTGCTCTCTCCCTTGAGGAGAGGCTACATCAGCCGTGCGGCCTGTCAGGTGAGACGTCGCGTCACATCCGTGGCTTTACCCGTGATACAAATACTTAAAGAAAAGCCCCGCACGGGGGCGGGGCTTGGAGCTGTGGCAATCTGGATCGGATCAGAGATTTTCAATCCGGGGCATGCCCATGATGTGATAGCCGCCATCAACGCGGATGATTTCACCGGTTGTATACGCGCCCACATCGGAGGCGAGGTAGACGGCGGTGCCGCCCACGGCCTCAAGCGTTGCATTCGACAACAGCGGCGCGTTTTGTTCGGCGTGTTTATAGGTGCGGCGCGCGCCACCGATGGCGGAGCCAGCCAGCGTTTTCATCGGACCCGGCGAGATGCCGTTGACGCGGATGCCCTCGGGGCCGAGGTCATTGGCGAGGTAGCGGATCGAGCTTTCGAGCGCCGCTTTCGCCACGCCCATCACGTTGTAATTGGGCACAACTTTGTTGGAGCCTTCAAAGGTCAGCGTCATCAAAGTGCCGCCATTGGGCATCATTTCGGAGGCGCGTTTGGCGACGTCGATGAAGCTGTAGCACGAGATATGCAGCGAGTTTTTGAAGTTTTCGACAGAGGTGTCGCGGAACCGGCCGGTGAGTTCGTCTTTGTTGGAATAGGCGATGGCATGCACGACAAAATCAAGGCTGCCCCATTTGGCTTTCAGCGCCGCGAAAGCCTCGTCCATCTGCTCCGGGTTGGTGACGTCGACGTCGACCATCGTGTCCGAACCCACGCTTTCAGCCAGCGGTTGCAGCCGTTTGCCAAAGGCCTCGCCTTGGTAGGTAAACGCAAGCTCCGCGCCCTCGGCGGCACAGGCTTTGGCGATGCCCCATGCGATGGAACGTTCGTTGGCGACGCCCATGATAAGCCCGCGTTTGCCTTTAAGAAGATCTGCCATGGATGAAATGCCCTTTTTGCTTTGCCGGTATTTGACCGTTTTGCGACGCTAGGTCAAGTTTTTGAGGTGTTTGTGGAATGGAGGCGTCTCGGCAATGAGACCCGAGTGCGGCTGTGCGCACGAAGCTATCGTTGCGATTACCCCCAGCCTGATCGGATGTGCTACACTGAAACCAAAGGCATGACCAACATGAAAGATTGATCTATGATTGAACCCGGCAAGAACATTGCAATCAAAGTGCCACTCCATAAGTGGGAAGAAACGGTAGCCTACTACCGCGACCGCGTTGGTCTGAAGGTTACTAAAGAACTCAAGAACAGCATCGGCTTTTCTTTTGGTAATATGACTTTATGGATAGATAGAGTTGAACAGCAGAGCCAAGTGGACATCTGGCTGGAACTCTTCACTGACGATCCCGACAAGGCTATCGAAACATTGGGAAGTCCAGTCCGCGACGAGTTGGAACCGCTGGATGATGTGAATGGTCATTGGACGTCTGACCCGGCAGGCGTGATCCTTTTGGTTCGCAACGAATAGTCCCAGTTCGGCAGGTTGGACTCAGTGCCGACCTTGGCAATTCTCGGTCCAGCCGCGCACAAAGCAAAACGGCCACGCTCGTAAAACGTGGCCGTTCAAAATCATACCCTGAAACCAGATCAGTCGCGGTATTTCGACAACAACATAGACCCGTTCGTGCCGCCAAAGCCAAAGGAGTTGGTCATGACGGTATCAAGCCCTGCGTTCTCCACCAGAGTTGTGGCGATTTCATTGGCGTGGATCGCCGGATCAAGCGTCTCGACGTTGATCGACGGAATGATGAAATCATGTTGCAGCGCCAAGAGGCAATAGACCGCTTCCTGTGCGCCGGTGGCGCCTTGGGAGTGGCCGGTCATGGATTTGGTCGAGGAAATCACCGGAGTGTTGCCTTCGCCAAAGACCCGGCGCACGGCCTCGACTTCGCCAACGTCACCGACCGGGGTCGATGTGCCGTGGGCGTTGATATAGCCGACTTTGCGACCCTCAGGCAAGGTCGAGAGGGCAAGCCGCATCGCGCGTTCACCGCCCTCACCAGAGGGGGCCACCATGTCCGCGCCATCCGAGGTGGCGGCAAAGCCGGTCACTTCGGCATAGATTTTCGCGCCGCGCGCTTTGGCATGTTCCAACTCTTCGAGCACCAAAATCGCGCCGCCGCCGGAGATCACGAATCCATCGCGGTTGGCATCAAAGGCGCGCGAGGCTTTGGTTGGCGTGTCGTTGAATTTCGACGACATCGCGCCCATCGCATCAAACAGGCAGGACAGGGTCCAATCCAATTCTTCGCCACCACCGGCAAACATCACGTCCTGTTTGCCCATCATGATCTGTTCAGACGCCGCACCAATACAGTGCAGCGAGGTCGAACAGGCCGAGGTGATCGAATAGTTGATGCCCTTGATCTGATAGGCGGTCGCCAAGTTGGCGGAAATCGTTGACCCCATGCATTTCGGCACCGCAAACGGCCCAACGCGTTTGGTGGCTTTTGTGGCCAAGACGGATTGATGCGCGGTGAACATGGCGGAGGTGGACGGGCCACCCGAACCGGCAATCAAGCCGGTGCGCACGTTGATCACGTCTTTTTCCTCAAGGCCCGAGTCCTTGATCGCTTGGTCCATGGCGATGGAGGCATAGGCCGCCCCCGGACCCATGAACCGCAAAGCACGTTTTTCGACGTGATCTTTGATGTCGAGTTTGATGTTCCCGGCGATTTGGCTACGGAACCCATACTCTTTCATGTCTTCATTGGCAGTGATGCCGGAGGTGCCTGATTTGAGAGAGGCAAGCACTTCCTCAGAGTTGTTGCCAATCGAGGAGACAACCCCGAGACCTGTGACGACGACGCGACGCATGGCGTGTTCCTTCCCTGTGGTGTTCGTTTCGACCCGCTTTGGGATCAGCTCTCGGAGAGCGCGACTTTCATGTCTTTGACGATGTAAATCACTTCGCCATCGGCCTCGACGATCCCGTCTGCGACACCCATGGTCAGGCGGCGGGTTTGGATCGCTTTGGTGAAATCAATTTTATAGGTCAACATCTTGCGATCAGGCCGCACCATGCCGGTGAGTTTCACCTCACCCACGCCAAGCGCATAACCGCGCCCCTGCCAGCCGCGCCAGCCAAGGTTAAATCCGGTGAGTTGCCACAGACCATCAAGGCCCAGACAGCCGGGCATGATCGGGTTGCCGGGGAAGTGGCATTCAAAGAACCAAAGGTCCGGCGTGATGTCGAATTCCGCCACAACATGACCTTTGCCATGTGCGCCCCCGTCACCCGAAATCTCGGTGATCCGGTCCATCATCAACATGGGCGGGGCGGGAAGCTGCGCATTGCCGGGGCCGAACAATTCGCCCGCCGCACATTTAAGCAGATCTTCCTTGGTGAAACTCGTGGGATACTCGGCCATATAGAACCCTTGCCTTCCTGCAATCTTTCAAAGTCGCATCCCCTCTATCACCCCGCCCCCCAACCACGCAAGGCGCAAGAGCGGCCAAAGTCGGATGGGCGGGAGCGGGTGAAAATCAACCGAGCTGACCCGAAACGACGCCTGATCACGGCTGGCCGTTCCTTGTTGCGATCTATTTTCATTTGAATTTAACCCCGCCATCGCCTTATATTGGCACTTATACCAACGAAACGGACCCCGATGACCCAGTCCCCAGCCCCCGAGCCGACGTGCCAGGCAATGCAAGACAAGACAAAGCGCGACCCGCGTCGCGGTGAGGCGTGGCTGTGTGAGGCGGGGGTGCGACCGACCCGTCAACGGGTGGCTTTGGCAACATTGTTGGTCGGCGATGGCCATGATCGTCATGTCACCGCCGAAAGCCTGTTTGCCGCTGCGCGCGATGCGGGCGAAAAAGTGTCTTTGGCGACGGTCTACAACACGCTGCGGGCGTTTTGTCAGGCGGGATTGATGCAGGAGGTGACCGTTGATGGGTCGCGCTCCTATTTTGACACCAATATGAATGAGCACCCGCATTTCTTTTGGGAAGATCAGGGCGCATTGACCGATGCGCCCAGCGATGAATTGAAAATCGCGCGCCTGCCCAAAGCTCCCGAAGGCATGGAAATCGCCTCTGTCGATGTGGTGATCCGTCTGCGCCCCAAACCTCAGAGTTCGCACTGACCGCTGTGCCGGGCTATCGGGCGTTTCTATTGAATAGGCTTGTTTTTGTGCGCTTATTTGCGATCTGCGCAGGCGTCGTGACGTTGTGTATGCTGGTGGTGCCAATGGCGCTATGGGCGCAAGGTGCGGTTCCGATTCAATTCGAAACGCTCACCACACCCGGCGAATTTACGATCTATTTCACCGACCTCCAATATTCCGCTGATCAAGTCTGGTTCGTTTCCGGCAGTTGCGAAAGCGCCTATGAGGCAGCGGTGATTTCGGTCCAGGATTACGCCTATTCCGCCGATTTGACGGTGTTTCTGGCGCGCTACGCCTTTGAAGCGGATCAGGTGGTCTGTGTCTCCAATCCGGGGCAGGCACCACAGACGTTTTGGGACGCCTATCCGCAAAAATAAAGCGTCTCAGTGGGCTGTTGGGACTTGAGTTTGTCCCAAAACGCGGACAGGTTTCGGCCATGCACGGCATTTCACGGTCCCCTCTATGCTTGGGGGCAACTCGTTTTAGGAGACCGATGTGACACAGCTTTTTACCGGACCTGATGGTCAATCGCGCTGCGCATGGTGCGCCAGTGATCCCGAATATATTCGCTATCATGACGAAGAATGGGGCTATCCGGTTTCCGATGACATCCGTTTGTTTGAGAAAATTTGCCTTGAGGGGTTTCAATCCGGCCTGTCTTGGTGGACGATTTTGCGCAAACGCGAAGGGTTTCGCGCCGCTTTCGCCGGGTTTGATTTTCACAAAGTCGCGCAGTTTGGTGAGGCGGATGTGACTCGGCTCTTGGCCGATGCAGGCATCGTGCGCCACCGTGGCAAAATCAATGCGACGATCAACAACGCCGCCCGCGCGGTCGAGATGGTAGCGAACGAAGGCTCGCTTGCTGCCTATTTTTGGTCCTTTGAGCCCATGCCTGACGAACACGGCGCACCGCAAACGGCGTCGATTTCGGAGACCTCAAAACGGCTTTCGAAAGACTTGAAAAAACGCGGCTGGAACTTTGTCGGCCCGACCACCTGTTTTGCCTTCATGCAGGCGATGGGAATGATCAACGATCACGCGACGGGCTGTGTGCATCGCGAGATCGCGGATCAAAAACGTGCGGCGTTTACGCCTCCGTCACTGGGGTAATCACCTCCGCCAATCCGCGCAGCCATGCTCGGATGGCGCGCGGGTCCACCTCTTCGAGACGGTCCAGATCGCCCGCCGCATCCGCAAGCTGGTCCAAAATGTCGAGCCGCCTGTCATCTATCGCATCCGTGAGGGGCAGGGTGGCCGCTGCCACCAAAAGCTGGCGCAATTCCTGCACCTCGCGCATCCTGCGAAACGCTTCGATCATCGGCCCGGTCAGGGACGGGTCACTGCGCCAATCGTGTTCAAACAGCTCCGTGACCCTCTGCCCTGCGCCTAGGCAATCAAAGGCGATACAGCCGGAATAGCCGCGCTCCGCCAGATCGCCATGAATGCCACAGGTAAACCCCGCAAGGTTGTGACAGCCCACACCTGCCGCTTTGTCATGGTCAAAATGATCGCCGCGATCAAAGGCCAAGGCCATACAGCACAGCGCGGCGCAGCGGCTACAGTCCGCAGAAAAGAGATCCGGTTTTCCCATGCCGCCATTTGACGCTAAAGCCGCGCCAATTCAACGAAAAAGGCGGCACGCGGGTGCCGCCTTGTCCATTCTTTGATCTTCATTGCTGCGAGAATACTCAGCCGACTTCAGACGATTTCGACCAGTTCAATGTCAAAGGTCAGGTCTTCGCCGGCCAAACGGTGGTTTGCGTCCAGAATGACCTCTTCGTCTGTGATGGAGACCACGGTGACCGGGATCACTTGGCCTTGCGGGCTTTGCATCTGAAGTTGCAGACCAACTTCGAGCGGGATTTCCGCCGGGATTTGGGCGCGCGGCACCGGTTGTTGCGCGTCGTCATGGCGCGGGCCATAGGCCTCGTCCGCCACGGCCACGATGGTTTTTTTCTCGCCCACGGTCATGCCCGGAAGGTGCTTGTCCATGCCGGGGATGATTTGGCCGGACCCAACTTCGAACTCAAGCGGATCACGACCCGCCGAGCTGTCGAACACGGTGCCGTCTTTGAGGGTGCCTGTGTAGTGAATGCGAACTTTGTCGCCGGATTTGACTTCGGACATCAGAAAACTCTTTTAATTTCGGGTGGATTTTGGGCGATTTCGGGTGAATTTTGAGGCCGCTTTGGTCCTGTTGGGCGCGGGTGCTCGTCGATTGCGGCTCAAGATAAGGGCTTTGAAGCAGATGTAAAGGGTGGGTTCCGTCGCCAAAGCGGCTAAAATCCCGTTAAAACCCCATTAAAACCACTGTCCCGGCTCCATCAGGCCCAGATCAAGCAACTGTTGGCTGTGCCACTCGAATTCGGTCGAATTGTGCCAACGAAAACTGTCGATGTCATAGGTCGAGCCGGAGTTGGTTTTGAGCGCCTTGGCGGTGCGAAAGGACACGATGGTCGCTGTGAGATTATGGTGCCAGGGGCAGGCGTAGGTGTTGTATTCTTCCTCGCTGAACAGGTGGGTTTCCGACAGGGTGAGGCCTTTTTTCGCTTTGAAGATTGCGATCCTGTCGATGTGACGGCGGTTGGCGGGAATATGTTCCTCAAACCGCCAGCGCAGCCCGCCGAAAAAGTCGAGTTGGCGTTCTTTTGGATGACCTGCGGTGTCCATGCGGCCCAAAGCGTAATAGCCGGATTTGTCGAGACAGGCATCTTCGAGCGAGACCGCATTGGGCGCGTCATGCAAATCACCCGCATAAAGATCCACCACATAGGTCAACATCCCGCCGCGGCGTTCCTCGGTGTGGAAGGTCAGCATGTCGGTGATACTGCGGGTCTCGCAAAACGGGAAAAACAGGTATTCGGCGTTGTAGCAATAATACATCCAAATCCCCGGCGCCGCCGCGATGAGGCGATTGACCGCTTGGGTCAGCATATTGGGCGCGCGGGTGGCGTAGCGGATGCGGTGAATTTGTAGCTCAAGCCCCTCAGGCAGCGTCAGCTCATCGGGCGCAAACAACAGCACGGCTTTGAACCCAAGCGTGATATGATGGCGCAGGGTCGTGTCCACCTCGACCAGATCTTCGGCAAAGACCATCGCGACCGGCCCTTTGATCAGGGCCTCTTTGCCATCGGAAAGAAAAGTGTCGAGGCTATCGTAACGCATAAACTGTCCCTATTCGGGGTGGCGGTGTGTGTGACTGTCCCCGATAGCAGTAAAAAAGCCATGAAGAAGAGGGGATTGCAAGGATTGAGGAAACAGTTTGGGCGGTTGTCGCGACAGGGCGGCAGATCGGTCGCACCTGTCAGGCGCATGATCCTACGCCCACAACCCACAAACCCGTTTGCTCCCGCACCCCTCATGGGCTAGAGAGGCGACTTAAATTCCCCAATCATCCTGGACCCAAGGTCATGTCTGACACAAAAGCCAACACCAAAAAGCTCTATATCAAGACCTATGGTTGTCAGATGAATGTCTATGACAGCGAACGCATGGCCGAAAGCCTTGGCGGCTCGGGCTATGTCGAAGTGTCGAGCCCGGAAGAGGCGGACATGATCCTGTTGAACACCTGCCACATTCGCGAGAAGGCGGCGGAAAAAGTCTATTCCGAATTGGGGCGCTACAAAGACCTCAAGATCGCCAATCCCGATTTGAAAATCGGCGTGGCCGGGTGTGTGGCACAGGCCGAGGGCGCGGAGATCATGCGACGGCAGCCGATGGTCGATCTGGTGGTGGGGCCGCAATCCTATCACCGCCTGCCAGAGATGGAGGCGAAAGCCGGGAATGGTCAAACCGCGCTCGACACCGATTTCCCCGAAGAGGACAAGTTTGAACATCTCAAAGCCCGGCCCAAAGCCAAACGCGCGCCTGCGGCGTTTTTGACGGTGCAAGAGGGCTGTGACAAATTCTGTGCCTTCTGCGTTGTGCCCTATACGCGTGGGGCCGAAGTGTCGCGCCCGGCGGAGCGCGTGATGAGCGAGGCGCGCGATCTGGTCGAACGGGGCGTGCGCGAGATCACACTTTTGGGCCAGAATGTGAACGCCTATCATGGCGCGTTCGAGGGCGGGACTTGGGGGCTGGCCAAGCTCATTCGCGAGTTGGCCAAGGTCGATGGATTGGAGCGCATTCGGTTTACCACGAGCCACCCGAATGACATGGAAGACGACCTGATCGCCGCCCATGGCGATTGCGAAAAATTGATGCCTTACCTGCATTTGCCGGTGCAATCGGGTTCGGATAAAATCCTCAAGGCGATGAACCGCAAGCACACGGCAGAGTCGTATTTACACCTGATCGAGCGCATCCGCGCGGCGCGGCCGGACATCGCGCTGTCTGGCGATTTTATCGTTGGCTTCCCCGGTGAGACGGATGCGGATTTTGAGGCAACGATGGATCTGGTGCGCGAGGTCAATTACGCCTCTGCCTATTCGTTCAAATACTCGCCGCGCCCCGGTACGCCCGCCGCTGAGAAGGGCGATAAGATGGTCGATTTCGATGTCGCCTCAGAGCGGCTTCAGCGCCTGCAAGAGCTGATCACACAGCAGCAACGCGCGTTCCAAGACGCGATGATTGGCCGCGATGTGTCGGTTTTGTTTGAGAAAACCGGACGGCAGGCCGATCAAATGGGCGGCAAATCCGAGTATCTTCACGCGGTCCATGTCACCGACCCAACGGTGCAAATCGGTGAGATGCGCCGGGTGAGAATCATCGAGAGTCGGACCAATTCTTTGTCCGGTGTTGTTCTTGGTTAAGCCAAGCCGTTGACGTTACGATAGTTTTTTTGGCGCGTGGCGCACCATGTGCGCAACAATCGCCAAAAAATGCACGCTTCGTTGCGGGCGAAGATACAATATATGGTATTTTTCCTTCACAAACCAACGAAGTTTGCTATCATTTAGACATATTTATGGTGAATAACGCGCGGCAACCAAAGTGCCGCTCGGGTGGGGTTAAATTGGCCCGAAAACGGGACCATTGGGGGACGAAAGACGTGATCAACGCATTTCTTGAAAAAGGGCGGGCGGTGATGGCCTGTGCTGCCATCGCCGGGCTCTCGCTCAGCACTGCCGCTCAGGCGCAAATGATCTCAGGTGTGGTCAACGGCGAACGCTATGCGCCGACAATCTGGATTGACCCGGATGGCTGTGAGCATTGGGTCATGGACGATGGCGTTGAGGGCTATATGGACCTCAAAGTCGATCGTCAGGGCATTCCAACCTGTCATCCGGTTCAGGCCTGTGCGGTGATGAATTCGGATCAGTTGTTTGCCACCGACCGCTACACTATTTCAGCATCGGGCCGCAAACGTCTGACCGATTTCTTTGCTCAGGCGGGGGCCACCGCCTATATCATCATTGGTCACACCGACAGCCGTGCCTCGGATGAGTATAATATGAAACTCTCCTACAACCGCGCCAATGCTGTGGCAAAAATCGCCCAAAGCACCGGCGCGCGTATCGCGGATGTGCGTGGCTACGGCGAGCGTATGCCTGCGGCCTCGAATGCGACGGCTGCCGGGATGCAGAAAAACCGCCGCGTCGAAATCATCTGTATCAAGTGAGGAGTGGACCGATGAAAGCACTGAAAGCAATCGCCCTTCTCGGCCTTTTGGGCGCGACATCCGCCTGTACGGAAGCTGCCCTTGGCAACATGGGGTACGAATCCCATAAGAAAGACAAAACCGTCGACCGCGGCTTTGACAGCAAACACCTGTCGCAGCTTCAGGCCGGGATTTGGATCGACCCGCAGGGCTGTGATCACTGGATCATCGATGATGGTGTCGAAGGGTATTTGAGCGCACGCGTCGACAAATACGGCAAACCGGTCTGTTCCGGCATTGCGTCGCCTAACACAGCCGTTGGCCCGTATAAAGATGGCTCCAAGTTTGGCGACCCGATCTAAAGCCTCTAAAAATTTAAAATCTATGGCGGCCATCCTATACGGGGTGGCCGCTTTTCTTTTGCATGTTTTTTGGGCGCAGGCATGTTTTTTGGGCGCGGTTCCGCCGGGCCTAATGCGAAGATTTTGTGTCCCCGCTTGCCAGAACCGCAATCGCTTGGCACCATGAGGGTATAGGGACCTCTAGAGTCGGAGATATTATTTGGGCCTAAGCGCGCTGACACCCCCGAAATCGCAGGACGCAGTCCACGAAACGCTTCTCGAATTTCACGACAACAGGTTGTTGATTGACCTGTGTGGGGAGTTCGACCGAAACCTCGCTCAGATCGAGCATAAGTTGGAAGTGCAGATCGTGCGACGCGGCAACATGTTGTCGGTGATGGGAACGGGGTCTGCGCGCGGTCGCGCGGCGGCGGTGCTTCAGGAACTTTATAGCAAATTGGAAGCCGGGCGTGACGTGGAGCCGGGGGACATCGACGGTATGATCACCTTGGGCAATGCCGAGGTCGAAAAGGGTTTGCCGGGCGATCAGATTGAGATGTTCCGCGGCAGCGACGTTGAGATCAAGACCCGCAAAAAACTGGTTGAGCCGCGCACACCGGGTCAGAAAGCCTATGTGCAAAACCTGTTCAACCATGAGTTGGCCTTTGGCATCGGGCCTGCGGGCACGGGCAAAACCTATTTGGCGGTCGCGGTCGGCGTGAACATGTTGATCAACGGCCATGTCGATAAAATGATCCTGTCGCGCCCTGCGGTTGAGGCGGGCGAGCGGCTTGGGTTTTTGCCGGGCACGCAGGACGAAAAAGTCGATCCTTATATGCAGCCGCTGTTCGATGCGCTCAACGATTTCATGCCCGCCAAACAAGTGGCGAAGATGCGCGAAGAAAAGACCATCGAGATTGCGCCTTTGGCGTTTATGCGTGGGCGCACACTGAGCCGCGCCTTTGTGGTCTTGGATGAGGCACAAAACGCCACCACGATGCAGATGAAAATGTTCCTCACCCGTCTGGGCGAAGGCTCTCGCATGGTGATCACCGGCGACCGCTCGCAAGTCGACCTGCCGCGCGGTGTGCCATCTGGGCTGCGAGATGCCGAGCGGGTGCTGGCGGGCATTCAAAAAGTGTCGTTCAATTATTTCACCTCCAAGGATGTGGTGCGACATCCGCTTGTCGCCGCGATCATTGAGGCCTATGAGGCAGATGAAGCGCAGTAACGCGCACCTCGTTTGGGCAAGATGACCGCAAAAGATGACCATAGACGTCGTATATGAAGACCCGCGCTGGCAAGAGGCGGGGTTGGATGATTTGGCCGAGGCCGCAGAACATGCGACCTTGGCTTTTCTCGGGTTGGACCCGGATCTCTGCGAGGTTGCGGTTTTGGCCTGTGATGATGCGCGCATTGCCGAATTGAACGCCGAATTTCGCGAAAAACCGACGCCCACCAATGTTTTGTCATGGCCCTCTGAGGAGCGCGCCACCCCCGGCGTGCGTCCCGATGTGCCCGAACCTGACATGCCGGGCATGGAAATCGAACTGGGAGATATTGCCATCGCCTATGAGACCTGCACCGCTGAGGCCAAGGCGGGCGGCACGCCATTTAACGATCATGTGACCCATTTGCTTGTTCATGGACTGTTACATCTGTTGGGTTATGATCACATAACGGACGAAGATGCCGCGATTATGGAAGGCATTGAGACCGAGATACTTGCAACCATGGGTATCAAAGACCCATATTAGGCGAACGGTCGATTTGGGCCGCAAACCGATAGATTTGATTTCTGGAAAGGACGCATGGGCGACACCGAGCCTGGGTCTTCTACGGCAGCGCAGAGCGCGCCGACGGACCCCATAAGTAGAACGCAGACCACACCCCGAGCCACGGCGCGCAAACGCTCAAAATGGCTGGGTCGGATGGCAAAGGCGTTTTCTTCCAAACCCGCCACACAAACGGATGCAGCCGGGGCAAAATCTGTGCCCCAAACGGCACTGACCCCGCGTCCCGGCATGATGAACCTGCGCCGGATGCGCGTCGATGACGTGGCCATTCCAAAGGCCGAAATCGTTGCTGTGCCATCTGATATCAAAAAGGACGATCTGGTCGAGGTGTTCCGCGAGAGCGGGATGACGCGATTGCCGGTCTATAAGGGCACGTTGGACACGCCGGTGGGTTTGGTTCACCTGAAAGATTTTGCCCTTAATCACGGCTTCAATGGCAAGGGCGAGCGTTTCAACCTCAAAAAGATGCTGCGCCCGCTGCTCTACGCGCCACCCTCCATGCCGATCGGTGTGCTGTTGCAGAAAATGCAAAGCGACCGGATGCATATGGCCTTGGTGATTGACGAATATGGTGGGGTGGACGGGTTGGTCACGCTCGAAGATCTGGTCGAACAGGTCATTGGCGAGATTGAGGACGAACATGACATCGACGAGGATGTGTTTTGGACCCAATCCGCGCCGGGGGTGTTTGTCGCCCAAGCCAAAGCGCCGCTGGATGAATTCGAAGCCGCGATTGACATGCGCCTGACGACGGAAGAGGACGAAGAAGAGATCGACACTTTGGGCGGTTTGGTCTTTTTGCTCTGCGGTCGGGTACCGGCGCGTGGCGAGGTGATCCCGCATCCCTCTGGTGCGGAGTTTGAAATCATTGACGCCGACCCACGACGGATCAAACGCATTCGCGTGCGCTTGCCCTCGGCGGTCAAACCGAAAGCAGAGGCTTAAACCATGCGCGTGATCCCTGTGCTGCGGCGCGGGTTGCTCCGCAGCGGCTGTTTGCCTTGGCGGCGGGGGTCTTGGTGGCTTTGGGGCAGGCGCCGTTAAGCGCCTGGCCATTGGCGCTGACGGGATTGGTCATGGCGGTGCTGTCGTGGTCCAAGGCGCTCACTGCGGGAGAGGCGGCGTGGCGCGGCTGGACGGTCGGTTTTGGCGCCTTTTTGATGTCGCTCACATGGCTGGTGAATCCCTTTCTCGTCGATCCCGTGCGCCATGCAGGGATGATCCCCTTCGCGCTGTTTTTCATGTGTGGCGGCTTGGCGCTGTTTTGGGCGCTGGCTTTTTATGCGGCCAAAAGGCTCAGGCTGGGCTTGCCCGGTTTGGTGGCATTTTGGGGGCTGGCCGAATTGGCGCGCGGGCATCTGTTCACCGGATTTCCATGGGCAATGCCCGGCTATATCTGGCTTGATCAAGCCCCGGCGCAGCTTGCAAGCCTCATCGGCCCCTATGCTCTGACTGCATTGACCTTCGCTTGGGCGGCACTGGTGGCGCGTGCGGTGCTGCGCCGCTCGGGTCTCACCGGCGGGGCGGCTCTGATCCTGATGATCTTGGCCTATGGATACGGATGGGCCCGCCTGTCACAGCCGCTGCCACAGGATCGGCCACAGTCGATCCGCGTCGTGCAACCCAATGCGCCACAACGGGAGAAATGGGACCCCGAACTGGTCTGGACCTTTTATGAACGCGCCCTGACATTAAGTGCGCCAGAGGGGGCCGATCTGGTGATTTGGCCGGAAACCTCCGTTTCTGTGCCGCTTTGGGCCGCCGATCCTTATCTTACTGAAATCGCTCAGAATGTTTCTCCCGCACGCGCCATTGTCGGGCTGAACCGGGTCGAGGGCTATCAGGGCTATAATTCCGCCATTCTGGTCGGCCATGATGGCCAGCCGCAAGAGATTTACGACAAACACCACCTCGTGCCCTTCGGGGAATATATGCCGATGCCCGCACTGTTGGAGCGGATCGGTCTGCGCGCCTTTACCGCACAGGAGGGCTATGGTTATTCGGCGGGGCCGGGACCGCGACTGATCGACACGGGCGGCACCGGTTTGGCGCTGCCTTTGATCTGTTATGAGGCGATTTTTCCGCGTGATCTGCGCACGGATGAGCGCCCGGACTGGCTACTGCAAATGACCAATGACGCGTGGTTCGGCATGTTTTCCGGCCCGCAACAGGCCTTGGCCCAAGCCCGGTTTCGCGCGATTGAGACCGGCCTGCCGATGGTCCGTGCCGCCAACACCGGAATTTCTGCGGTGATTGATGCGCATGGCGACATCCGTGTTGCGATCCCATTGGGCACATCGGGGGCGGTAACTTCCACCCTACCGGGGGCTTTACCAAAAACGCTCTATATGCGCTATGGTGAGACGGCCCTTTTGGGTTTGTTAACTCTTTTGATGGTATCAGGTCTGAGCGTCTCAAGACTGGGCACAGGACAGGGACAACGTGATCGCAGAACCCGAAAAACCGATTGACCCTTGCGTAGGGCAACTATATCGCATTTTAAGTATCGACCCGCACAACGGCTTCCTGGCGTGCGGGACACATGAACCAATGGAGCACCACCCACATGTCCCGTAAAGACTTCGTTTTCACTTCGGAATCTGTGTCCGAAGGTCACCCTGATAAGGTCTGTGACCGTATTTCCGACGCTGTGCTAGATGCGTTTATCGCCGAGGAACCCGAAGCGCGGGTCGCCTGTGAAACCTTTGCCACCACCAACCGTGTGATCATCGGCGGCGAAGTGGGCCTGTCCGATCAGGATAAACTCCACGCGTATATGGAAAAGGTCGATGGCATTGTGCGCGACTGCGTGCGCGACATCGGCTATGAGCAGGATAAATTCCATTGGCAAACGCTGGAGGTGCAAAACTACCTCCACGAACAATCCGCTCATATCGCGCAGGGCGTCAATGCCTCTGGCAACAAAGATGAGGGCGCGGGCGATCAGGGCATCATGTTTGGTTTCGCGACCAATGAAACAGAGGCGCTTATGCCCGCGCCGATCCAATATTCCCACGCGATGCTGCGCCGTTTGGCCGAAGTGCGCAAAAACGGCACCGAACCCGCGCTTGGCCCTGACGCCAAGGCCCAGCTTTCAGTGCGGTATCGCGATGGTCTCCCAGTGGAAATTGCCTCCCTCGTGCTCTCGACCCAGCATTTGGACGAGACCATGACTTCGGACGATGTGCGCGCGCTTGTGGCCCCTTATATCGAAGAGGTGCTGCCCGACGGGTGGCTCACCGCCAACACGATCTGGCACGTCAACCCGACTGGGAAATTCGTCATCGGCGGCCCCGATGGCGATGCGGGTCTGACCGGACGCAAAATCATTGTCGACACTTATGGCGGTGCCGCGCCGCATGGCGGCGGCGCGTTTTCGGGCAAAGATCCAACCAAAGTGGACCGCTCCGCCGCCTATGCCGCGCGCTATTTGGCGAAAAACGTTGTGGCCGCAGGCTTTGCCGACAAATGCACGATTCAGCTCTCCTACGCGATCGGTGTGGCCGCGCCCTTGTCGATTTACGCCGATTTGCATGGCACGGGGAAGGTCGAGCCGTCTCAGATCGAAGCGGCGATCCCAAAGGTCATGGACCTCACTCCGCGCGGCATCCGTACCCATCTCGATCTGAACAAGCCGATCTACCAACGCACCGCGGCCTATGGCCATTTCGGCCGTGCGCCGGACGCGGATGGCGGGTTTTCATGGGAACGCACCGATCTGGCAGAGGCTTTGGCAAACGCTGTTTGAGAGCCGGGACGTTTTGAAATATAAAATCAACGGGGCGGGATTTCTCGCCCCTTTTTGATGGGAGGCACCTCATGGTCACAACCGATACATCGCATTTGACTCAACTTGGCGGCGCAACCGCATTGCCCGCCTCGCCAGAAGAGGCGGTGTTGGAGCGGGTGCCGCACACCCACGCGGGTGAGCGCTACGTGGTGCGGTTCACCGCGCCGGAATTCACCTCGCTCTGCCCGATGACGGGGCAGCCGGATTTCGGTCATCTGATGATCGACTACATTCCCGGCAATTGGTTGGTTGAGAGCAAATCGCTGAAACTTTTCCTCGGCTCATTTCGCAATCACGGCGCGTTTCATGAGGATTGTTCGGTCTATATCGGCAAACGTCTGGCCGAGCTTCTGGACCCGGAATGGTTGCGCATCGGTGCCTATTGGTATCCGCGTGGCGGCATTCCGATTGATGTGTTTTGGGCCACCGGGCCGGAGCCAAAAGACGTTTGGATCCCCGAACAAGGCGTGCCACCCTATCGCGGACGCGGGTGACGGCCGTGTCCCGGCTTGCTCTCGCGGCGAAAACTTGGCAAAAGCCCGGCTGAAAGAGGCGGGGTTTTCATGTCTGATACGAGCAAACACACATCCGGGGTCCAATCTGACGGCCAGTCTGACGATCCGACGATGGCACAGTCCGATGATCCACATGCCTCCGCTACGCATGACTCTGGCGCGCCGTGGCGCAATTTCTATGGTCGCATCCATGGCAAGACGCTCAATCAGGCGCAAAAGGATTACCTCGTCGAGGACCTAGACGGCCTGTCGCCCGGCCCAGTGACTTGGGAAGAGAACCCCGACCGCACGCCGCTTGACTTGGCCGCGCGCTATGGCGGCAAACCGATCTGGCTTGAGATCGGCTTTGGCGGCGGCGAACATTTGGTGCATATGGCCAAGACCTATCCCGATGTCGAACTTATCGGTTGCGAGCCCTATGTGAATGGGGTGGCGGCGCTTTTGGGACGGCTGCGGCGCGCGCCTGAGGTCAAAAACGCCTCAATCCATGCGGGCGATGTCCGCGATCTGTTTGACGTGTTGCCTGATGGTTGCATTGAAAAAGCGTTCCTGAATTACCCCGATCCCTGGCCGAAAAAGCGTCACCATCGTCGCCGTTTCGTCACCGCCGAACATCTTGAACCGCTGCACCGGGTTCTCAAACCCGGTGCCGAATTCCGGGTCGCGACCGACATCCCGGACTATGTGCGTCAAACCATGGAAGAGGTGCCGCAAGCCGGGTTTGAATGGCTGGCCGAGGGCCCGGAGGAGTGGCGTAAACCATGGGCTGATTGGCCCTCAACGCGCTATGAACAAAAGGCCATTCGCGAAGGTCGCACGCCACATTACATGACATTTCGCAAGGTCTGAGGCGCAGTCATTTCGCGCCGGTTTCGCTTGGGTGTGCGCAAGCGGCCTGCCCTGACGAAGACGCGGTAGACCGGGCCGCAGGGTTGCGCTATCAGGTCTGCGAAGAATGTGAGGAGAGACACATGTCGAGCCATGGCACCCCGATCCCGATGACCGCGCGCAAATCCGGCCCCCTCAAGGGCACGGCGGCGGTGCCGGGGGATAAATCCATTTCCCACCGGGCGCTGATTTTTGGCGCGATGGCCGTGGGCGAGACCAAGATCACCGGGCTTTTGGAGGGTGAGGATGTGTTGGACACCGCCAAAGCGATGCAGGCGCTGGGTGCGGATGTGGTCCGCGAAGGTGCAGGTGAATGGACCGTGCATGGGGTCGGCGTTGGCGGCTTTACCGAGCCAGCGATGTGATTGATTGCGGCAATTCCGGCACTGGCGTGCGCCTGATCATGGGGGCGGTCGCGACCCATGATTTTTGCACCACGTTCACCGGAGATGGATCGTTGCGCAAGCGTCCGATGGGGCGGGTGACCGATCCTTTGGCGCTGTTTGGCGCGCGCTCCGTTGGCCGTTCGCAGGGGCGGCTGCCGCTGACGCTGATCGGTGCGGCGGAGCCTGTGCCGGTCGAATATGAAACGCCGGTGCCAAGCGCACAGGTGAAATCGGCGGTGTTGCTGGCCGGGTTGAACGCGCCGGGGCAGACCGTGGTGATCGAAAAGGAAATGACCCGCGATCACACCGAACGGATGTTGGTGGGATTTGGCGCAGAACTTAGCACCGAGACCACACCGGAGGGTTATCACAAGATCACTCTGACGGGTCGGCCGGAATTGACCCCGCAAGAGGTCGCGGTGCCGCGTGATCCAAGTTCCGCCGCCTTCCCGGTCTGCGCGGCGCTGATCGTCGAGGGGTCCGAAGTGTTTGTGCCGGGGGTCAGCCAGAACACGACCCGCAACGGGCTTTACACCACATTGGTTGAAATGGGCGCGAATATCAGCTTTGAAAACCCACGGACCGAGGGCGGCGAACCCGTTGCCGATCTGCGGGTGAAATATTCCAAACTCAAAGGCATCGAAGTCCCGCCCGACCGCGCCGCCTCGATGATTGACGAATTCCCGGTCCTCTCCGTCGTTGCGGCCTTTGCCGAAGGCACGACGGTGATGCGCGGCGTCAAGGAATTGCGGGTGAAGGAAAGCGACCGGATTGATGCCATGGCGCGCGGGCTTGAGGCCTGCGGTGTGGAGATCGAAGAGGATCACGACACGCTGATCGTGCATGGGCGTGGCGCCAAGGGCGTCAAAGGTGGCGCGACCTGTGCCACCCATATCGATCACCGGATCGCGATGTCGTTTTTGGTCATGGGGCTGGCCTCTGAGCAGGCTGTCACCGTGGATGACGGCAGCCCGATTGCCACCTCTTTCCCGGTGTTTGAAAAACTGATGGCGGGACTAGGTGCTGCGATCACACGGAACAACTGAGGCCCTTGACCTTGCCCGCGTGAGCGGGCAGCGTGAACCTCCCTTAGAAGGAAAACGCCATGAGTTTTTGCGTCGCAATTGATGGACCCGCCGCCGCTGGAAAAGGCACGATCGCCAGGGCGGTCGCAGATCATTTTGGCTTTGCTCATATGGACACCGGCTTGCTCTATCGCGCGACAGGGGTGAAGACCTTTCAGGGTCTCTCACCGCTTGAGGCGGCGCAAAACCTGCGCGCCGAGGATCTCAAACGCGATGATTTGCGCACAGGCGACGCGGGGCAGGCGGCAAGCCGCGTGGCGGCGGAACCTGAGGTGCGCGCGGCATTGGTTGATTTTCAACAGGCGTTTGCGCGGCGTGAAGGGGGTGCGGTTTTGGACGGGCGCGACATTGGCACGGTGATTTGCCCGGACGCGGAAGTGAAACTGTTCGTCACGGCCACCGATGAGGTGCGTGCGCAAAGACGTCATGCGGAATTGCGGGGGAAGGGTGAAAGGGTCACTCTGGAACAGGTGCTTGAGGACCTGCGCGAACGTGATGCGCGTGACAGTGCGCGGGCCACTGCCCCACTGACAGCGGCCAAAGATGCGGTGCTGATCGACACCTCAGAGATGAGCATTGACGAGGCGGTGGCACAGGTCGTGGCGCTGATTGAGGCCCGCCGTAGGGGATAAGATGGGGAGAGGGGTGTTTGCGGCCTGCGCATTGGCGCGCAGCGACTGAGCGCGCTTGCACCATTGTCGGTTTTTTCTTTTGGTATCAATTTGTTAGTGGGTTTCTGGACGTGATGCTCTGTGAGGGATGTGCGCTTGTATGATGGGGTATTTGGCCCATATTTGAGCGTAAGACATGCAGAGCACGCGTGCCATTTCCACCCACCAAAGGACTGAATTGATGTTTCTTGATAAGCTCGACTGGCGCTACGCCACCAAAAAAATGGACCCGTCCAAACCCGTCTCCGAAGACAAGGTTGCCCAGATCGTCGAAGCGATCCGTAAAGCGCCGACCTCTTCCGGGCTTCAGCCGTTCCACCTCTTTGTGATCCGCAATCCGGAGCTGCGTGCAAAACTCAAAGCCGCGGCCTATGGTCAAGAACAACTGACCGATGGCTCGCATCTTTTGGTTTTTGCAGCTTTTGATGGCTATAACGATGCACGCATCGACGCCATTGTGGACCAACATGCGGATGAGCGTCCCGGCACCCGCGAGATGTTGGAAGGCTATTACAACAACCTCAAATCCATGTATTTGCCGCGTGAAGATCATGTGAACTTCGAACATGCCGCGCGTCAGACCTATATCGCATTGGGCTTTGCCTTGGCCGCTGCCGCCGAACTGGGCGTCGATAGCACGCCGATGGAAGGCTTTGACCCGGCGCAATTCGATGAGATTCTCGGGCTGAAAGACAAGGGTCTGAAAACCGTTGTGATTCTGCCGCTGGGCACCCGTGCTGAGGAGGGCGACTGGTTGGCTCCGATGAAAAAAGTACGCAAACTGGCGGAAGATTTGATCACCGAGATCAATTGAATCCAAGATGCGACAAGGCCGGGACTGATGGTATCAGTCCCGGCCTTTTTGTGCGGGGCCCTCTGATTAAGAGGGGTTATCTTGATTTTATGCGATGATGCAGCACGAAATTCAAGACAGGTGGCAGAAGCAGCAGAACGGTAATAAGCCCAAGCATGTCACCCAGCGCGAACTTGATGGCATTGATCCGAATGTCGACTGACTGCGTGTTGGGATAGATGTAGAAAATATGGATGAGGAGGCTGATCATGACGGAGGACAAAAACCCCACAGCGATCAGTTTGCGCCAGCTCAGTTCCGGGCTTGGGGCCGGATGATGCGCGCAGTGTGATGCCCAGTTTACGGCTGAAAAGATGAGGGGGGCGGTTCCATAGCTGATGCATAAGGAAATATAGGCGTAGCTTGTAGCCCACGATAAATCCATGAACAAGACCGATGAGAGAACGGCTCCGGGGAGCAAATATAAAACCGAACGCCACCCCTCGAAAAAGGCCGAGATGATTTTGATCCCGAAGGGGAGGTAGATCAAGGTGGCGCTGATGTTTTGCACCTTTGTTTGAGGCAGGATCAGTTTTTGGAGTGGCGAGATCACAAGCCAAGTGATCGCCATGGCCAAAAACAACGCGCCGCTATGAACCGCGACCGGGCGCAATACGGACAGAATGGCAAAGTAGGTGACGCGGGTCGAACTCAACATGCGCATCCCCTGACAATTGGATTTTTTACAAAGGCCGTTATGTGTTTTGTACGTTTTGACCTTTGATCCGGTAAGCTCCGTGCGGGAGATCGTCGGACTTTTCGATGAATCCTTTTTCGATCAGCCGTTTGAGAGCGCGGTGAAATGTCGGCTGAGATACATCCCGCACTGTGGGTTGAGCTCGCACGCGTTCGGTTGTACATGTTCCGGCATTTGATGCGGCACAGAACGCAAGAAAAATATCTTTTTCGTTCCGTGACAGGGTGCTGAGGCCCAAATCCGTTTCCATATTGTGCAGTAAAATTCGCAATTGTGCGATCTGTGCAAAAATAGTCTGATCCATTCCCAACAAGCCTTAGTAACCATCTGACATGTACTGGCCTCGAATTTAGGCCTATAAAAATATAGTCAAGATGCGTATCACGACTTTGATTTGGATCAAAACACATTTGATCACTTTTCCTAGCTGGGCAGATCTCTCTGTGCGTATTTGATATAGCTGCACTATAATATTCTACAACTAATAAACCTATAGTTGTTTTTTGCTCGATTGGGTAGAGTAAAGCTTGAAATTGGCTATAGGGTGGCGACGTGTCGGCGGCATCTTGCGAGTGTGGGCGAGATGCCGCCTATTTCTAAATGACTGTACAGCTGAGCAAACGGGCCTCGCGATTCGTTGCGAGAGCGTAGGCTGGGAGCACATATTTGGCATCAAGGCCTCTGATGTCCGGGAAAATGGCAATGATTTCTGCAATGTCTTCGGAAGTGAGGCTACGAAGGCCAACTTGACCCAAGAGAAGGGTCTCGGTCGCGAGGCCATTTGAGTGGATCACGCAGTGGGCGTCGCAGAGGATGTGGTAATACGTCACTTCATTTGCGTCGAGATGTTGGGATGCCTGATGCCCGATGAAGGATTTTGCCGGGCACAGGGTTTCCTCCATCCCGAGAAGCAATTCGACCGCGTGACCCTCGATGAGGACACGGTGTTGTGGCGAGACGTAGAGGTCCGTATGGGGGCGGCCCGGTCCAAACGCATTTGCGTGGATGCAGATCGGAGCCAGACGCTTGCGCGTTTCATGGCAGGTGATCTCACGCAGGGGGATCGTTTTTTTACCGATCCATTTGATTTCTTGTGGAGACCCATCAATATCAAGTACGAAATCACCGGGTTGAAGGGTCTCCACGGCACGCTCTCCACTGGGGGTGAGAATAAGCGTGCCAGCGCCAAAACATACCGGGGTGAAGTCCGAGTATGGCGCAGGGGAAAGGTCAATGACGACTGCCACAGCAGAAAGCAGGTTGGGGGGGCCGTCCGGGTAGCTGAAATAGATTTGGCCGCCAGCTTCAAAAACGACGACGTCCACGGATGTACCAAGCGGGATGACCACGCCCAGCACTTCAACGCCTGGGGTGGCTGTCCCAGACCCGATATACGTCACGGTTTCACCGTTGAACGTGGCCACGCCATCATCATTGGAATCGAAGGTCGCGTCGTCGTTTGTGAAGGTTCCTGTAGAGGTGCCGCCAAAACTAGAAAGCACGAGCGTTTGCGATCCCGAGAGCAAATCCAAGGAGAGGAGGGAGCCGTTATATGCGACTGCGTCAATCGTAGAACTGGGCATGGGTGCTCCATGGTAAATTCATTCTGAATACAATCACTGTGACTACACGTATTGGGCGAGTCAAATGCATTTGAGCGTCGGATTCTGGATTCGAATGTAATTACTGTTAAATTGTATTATAAAACAATTGGTTAAATTGTATTCTCTGGGTTGTTTCCATATTGGAAATTATGGCGCGCAACTGTTGATTGGTCATAAATCTAAGCAATTTGTTGTTTTTGAGATAAATTTTCAGCATTATTATAGTCATTTTGGGCGAAGTGAACCCGCACGGTGAATCCCCAATGTGTTTATCTGAGCGTCTATCTGGCATTGATTCTCAGCACGGGGGTCAAGAGGATTGGATGTGCCATCAGGCTGTAGATCGCATGGCGGGGCATCCTTTCTTGCAAAACCGGAGAAACTCTCCTATACGCGCGACTGTTAACGAGGCAATCAGGTAGCACAAAGCCAATGAATCGGGGTTGGGGCGATACTCACCCTGATGGTTTCGTGTTCGAAGAATGAGCAGGCAAATCGTAATTGAAGACCGGCGGAGACAACCGCATGGCCCGTATAAACGTTTGAAAAGGAAATTGAGACCACATGGCTCAGAACGTATCTATGGAGGACTTCGAAGCCCTCTTGAATGAAAGCTTCGAAATTGACACCCCGGCAGAAGGCTCGGTTGTCCGCGGCAAGGTTCTTGCGATTGAAGCAGGCCAAGCCATCATCGACGTCGGCTACAAAATGGAAGGCCGCATCGATCTTAAAGAATTCGCAAATCCTGGTGAAGCTCCCTCCGTTGCCGTTGGTGACGAGGTCGAAGTGTTCCTCGACCGTGTCGAGAACGCCCGTGGCGAAGCTGTCATTTCGCGTGACAAAGCCCGCCGCGAAGAAGCCTGGGATCGTTTGGAAAAAGCCTATGCTTCCGAAGAGCGCGTCGATGGCGTTATCTTTGGTCGCGTCAAAGGCGGCTTCACGGTTGACCTCGGCGGCGCTGTTGCGTTCCTTCCGGGCAGCCAGGTTGACGTGCGCCCCGTGCGCGACGCTGGCCCGCTCATGGGTCTCAAGCAGCCGTTCCAGGTTCTCAAAATGGACCGTCGTCGTGGCAACATCGTTGTGTCGCGTCGTGCGATCCTTGAAGAATCCCGTGCAGAACAGCGCGCAGAAGTCATTGGCGGTCTGACCGAAGGTCAGGAAGTTGACGGCGTGGTCAAAAACATCACCGAATACGGTGCGTTTGTGGACCTCGGCGGCGTTGACGGCCTGTTGCACGTCACCGACATGGCATGGCGTCGCGTGAACCACCCGTCCGAGATCCTCGCCATTGGCGAAACGATCAAGGTTCAGGTGATCAAGATCAACAAAGAAACCCACCGTATCTCCCTCGGCATGAAACAGCTGCAGGACGATCCGTGGGATGCTGTTGAGACCAAATACGCGCTCGAAACCGTTCACATGGGCCGCGTGACCAACATCACCGATTACGGCGCATTTGTGGAACTTGAGCCGGGCGTCGAAGGCCTTGTTCACGTCTCCGAAATGTCCTGGACCAAGAAAAACGTCCATCCGGGCAAAATCGTGTCCACAAGCCAAGAAGTGGAAGTCATGGTTCTCGAAATCGACACCGCGAAACGTCGCGTGTCCCTCGGTCTCAAACAAACCATGCGCAACCCGTGGGAACTCTTTGCTGAGACCCACCCGGAAGGCACCGTTGTCGAAGGCGAAGTCAAGAACATCACCGAATTCGGTCTGTTCGTGGGTCTGCCGGGCGACATCGACGGCATGGTTCACCTGTCCGATCTCTCGTGGGACGAGCGTGGCGAAGACGCCATCCAGAACTACCACAAGAACGACATGGTCAAAGCCGTTGTCACCGAGGTCGATGTTGAGAAAGAGCGTATCTCTCTCTCCATCAAAGGTCTCGACGACAGCTTCTCCGGTGCGGTTGAGGGCGTGAAACGCGGCTCGATCATCACCGTGACTGTGACCGCGATCGAAGAAGGCGGAATCGAAGTGGAATATGAAGGCGCGAAATCCTTCATCCGCCGCTCCGACCTCTCCCGTGATCGTGCCGATCAGCGTCCTGAGCGCTTCCAGATCGGGGATCACCTCGATGTGCGCGTGACCAACGTTGATCAGAAAACCCGTCGTTTGGGTCTGTCGATCAAAGCACGCGAAATCGCCGAAGAAAAAGAAGCCGTCGAACAATATGGCTCCTCCGCTTCTGGCGCGTCCTTGGGCGATATCCTCGGCGCGGCTCTGAAGTCCGGCGACGAATAATCACATCGCTTAAGTGCGACCAAGACTTTGAAAAGGCCCTGCTTTATCGCGGGGCCTTTTTGCATGAGCGCGATGGGCGCCTTCCCCTGCGGCAGCTCTCCCGAATCGCCTTGGCCACGCCGCGGCGCAGCGTTCCTCCGGATGTGCCCCCGGCGGGAAAAATTCTGAGATTTTCGAATTTTTGGGCTAAATCTCAGCACATTAGGGGTAAAAAAATTCATTCCGTGTCTCGGAGCCTATTCCCCGCAAAACGATCCCATCCTATAGTCGTTGGACAAATGAGAACGTCAAAGCGTTCCGCCAAAAATCGAAAACTGGGCTTTGGTGCAATGCCGTATGACAATGTTTGTTGTCAGCGCTTCGCATGATCCTATATCTCAGACGAAAGGCGTCACGCTTGAAAGAAACGTGCCCAAACCAAGGGGGGACTTCATGATCCGGTCTGAACTGATCCAGAAGATCGCTGATGAGAATCCGCATCTTTATCAACGCGACGTTGAGCGGATCGTGAACACGATTTTTGAAGAGATCATCGAAGCGATGGCGCGTGGCGACAGAGTCGAGCTGCGCGGATTTGGCGCCTTTTCCGTCAAGAAGCGGGATGCAAGACTGGGGCGCAATCCGCGCACTGGCGAAAGCGTTCCGGTTGATGAAAAGCATGTGCCGTTTTTCAAAACTGGTAAGCTGTTGCGCGATCGTCTAAACGGCGAGTGAGTTTTGACATAGAGGAAGGGGGCGCTGATGCGCTACATCCGTTACGCGTTTCTCGCGGCGCTTGCCGTTGTGCTGGTGACTGTGGCCTTGGCCAACCGCGATGTCGTTGTGCTCCACCTTTTGCCCGCAGATCTGGCCAGCCTCACAGGCCTGTCCCTGACCTTGAGCTTGCCGATGTTTGTGGTGATCTTTGGCGCGATCGTGGCCGGGCTTTTGATCGGGTTTGTCTGGGAATATATGCGCGAGTATAAACACCGCTCCGCGGCTTCGGGCCACAAGCGCGAAAAAGAAAAACTGGCGCGTGAAGTCGACAAGCTGAAAACAGCCAAAGCCAAGAGTGAGGGCGACGAAGTCCTGGCACTTTTGGAAAACTGATTGCACTAGAACAGGTCCATGGACACACGCGTCAAAATTTGCGGGCTGAGCACGCCCGAGACGGTCGACGTGGCTGTTGAGGCCGGGGCGCAATACTTGGGCTTTGTGTTTTTTCCGAAATCCCCCCGCTATGTCGATATCCCCAAAGCGCGCGCGCTGGCGGTTGAGGTGCCTATGGGCGTGGCCAAGGTCGCTTTGGTGGTGAATGCCACCGATGCGGAACTGGACCGGATCACCGATCAGGTGCCGCTCGATATGCTGCAACTTCACGGCACGGAAAGCCTTGAGCGGGTGTCGGACATCCGTGCGCGCTATGGCTTGCCGGTGATGAAGGCTGTGGGGGTTTCTGGACCTGAAGATTTGGCCGCCTTGGATGCCTATGGCATGGTAGCGGATCAGATTTTGGTCGACACCAAAGCCCCGAAAGGTGCGGTTATTCCCGGCGGAAATGGTCTTTCCTTTGATTGGCGGTTGATTTCCAAACGTGCCTGGAATGCGCCATGGATGTTGGCCGGTGCCTGACGGCGGAGAATGTGGTTTCTGCGATCCAAACGACCGGCGCGAAACAGGTTGATCTCTCGTCCGGTGTTGAAAGCGCACCGGGGGTGAAGGATCCCGCCAAAATCCGTGCCTTTATGGCCGCCATTCGGGACGCCTGACCGGCTTTTTCGAGTATTTTCCCTGCAATGAAGACGGGCGCGCTTTACCGGCCCGCGCCTGTGAGCTACATCCATGTGGATCCGCAAAGGAGCATCGCGATGAACGATCTTTTCAACAGCTTCATGAATGGCCCTGACGAAAAGGGCCGCTTTGGCAATTACGGCGGGCGGTTCGTGTCTGAGACACTGATGCCGCTGATCCTCTCACTCGAAGAGGAATATGAGAAAGCCAAGGTCGATCCCGAATTTTGGGCCGAAATGGAAGATCTGTGGAAACACTATGTCGGTCGCCCGAGCCCGCTTTACTACGCGCAAAAAATGACCGAAGAGTTGGGCGGCGCGAAGATTTATCTCAAGCGTGACGAGCTCAACCACACTGGTGCACATAAGATCAACAACGTGCTGGGCCAGATCATTTTGGCACGGCGCATGGGCAAAACCCGGATCATCGCCGAAACTGGCGCGGGTCAACACGGGGTTGCCACGGCGACGGTCTGTGCCAAATTTGGCCTGAAATGCGTGGTCTATATGGGCGCGCATGATGTCGAACGGCAGATGCCGAACGTGTTCCGGATGCAGCTTTTGGGGGCCGAAGTGGTTCCGGTGAAATCCGGTCGCGGCACGTTGAAAGATGCGATGAACGATGCGCTGCGCGATTGGGTGACCAATGTGCGCGACACGTTTTATTGCATCGGCACGGTGGCGGGGCCGCACCCGTACCCGGCGATGGTGCGTGATTTCCAATCCATCATCGGCAAAGAGGTCCGGTGGCAGTTGCCCGAGCAAGAGGGCGAAGGCCGTTTGCCCGATACGGTGATCGCGGCGATTGGCGGCGGCTCCAACGCGATGGGGCTGTTCTTCCCGTTCCTCGATGACGAGAGCGTCAATATCATTGGCGTCGAAGCGGGTGGCAAAGGCGTGAACGAGAAGATGGAACATTGCGCCTCGCTGACGGGCGGGCGTCCGGGCGTGTTGCATGGCAACCGCACCTATTTGTTGCAGGACGACGATGGGCAGATTCTCGAAGGCTTCTCGATTTCTGCCGGTTTGGACTATCCGGGCATCGGGCCAGAGCACGCCTGGCTCAATGACATCGGCCGCGCCAAATATGTCTCGATCACCGACACAGAGGCTTTGGAAGCGTTTCAGTTTTCCTGCCGCACCGAAGGGATCATCCCGGCGCTTGAGCCGTCGCATGCGCTGGCGCATGTGATGAAATTGGCTCCGACCCTGTCCAAAGACCATATCATCGTGATGAATATGTGTGGGCGCGGCGACAAAGACATCTTTACTGTGGCGCGCCACCTGGGCGTGAATATCGCAGGCTCTGAAGGTCGCGATCTTAAATAAGATAAAGAGATCAATGCGCTATGAGGGCCGTTCCAATGGGGGCGGCCCTTTTTCATGCCCTAAACTCAGGTTTAGGGTCGTGGGGCGGGGGTTTATGGGGCCGGGTTTAGGCCCGTGGTTGGTAGAACTCGGTAAGGTTTGTCGGTGAGAGTGCAGTCGTTCCGGGGTGCTCTCGTACCCCGTTCATTGAAACCTGATTCCTCCGAAAGGAACGACCATGCATAAAGTACTTTTGACCTCCATCGCCTTTCTCGCTGCAGGCGTACCCGTCACGGCATTTGCGAGATGACCACCGAAGAAATCGTCGATATGTTCCCCGGCGCGCAAAAAATCGAAATCAAACGCCGTGCCAACACCACCAAAGTGGAAGTGCTTGTGGATGGTGAAAAGATCGAAGTGACATTTGACAATGCCACGAACCAAATCCGCAAACGTGAGACCGAGCGGCTTTCTGACAATGATTTGGCCGATGAGCTTGATGACATTGAGCAGCATAACGGCGATACTTACGCTGACGAAGATCATGATCGTGATGAGGCCGATGATGACAGCGATGATGATCGTGGCAGCTCTCATGACAATGATGACAATGATGACAGTGACAGTGACAGTGACGAGAGTGACAGTGACGACGATGACAGCGATAACGACAGTGACGATGATGGTGGCGATGACAGCGATGATGACGAAGGGGATGATCGCTAAGCCGCGCAGACAATCTGCCTGTCGCACGGCGCATCCCCGCGCCAGATGATAAAAATGACGTCCCCCGCGAAACCGCGCGGGAGACGTTTTCAAGGTGAGGATAGACGATGAATCGAAGACGCTTTTTCATAGGGTTGTCTGCGGCGCTCACCATGGGCGGGGCCGCATTGGCGCAGCCAGCCGAAGATATGATCCTCGCGCAATTGCGTCAGCAGGGGTTCAAAAAAATCACAGTCGGTCGCACCCTATTGGGGCGGACGCGCTTTGTCGCGACGGGCAACGGGCAAAGGCGTGAGATCATTCTCAATCCGGTCACTGGCGAAATTTTGCGTGATTTCTGGCAGGATGAGGTGGGGAACAAAGCCCCGCGGATTGTTGACAGTTCCGGGTCGCGTGATGCCGGTGACGGGCGGGAGGACGATACATCGCCTGATGAGGCAATGAGGCCGAGGACGACGACGATCAGGACAGCGACGATCAGGACGACGACAAAAGCTCCTCAGACCGCGAAGACCGCGAGGATAGTCGCGACGAGAGCGACAAAGAGGATGATGGTGGAGACGACGACGAGTCTGACGACGACAGCGAGGACTGAGCAGGGGCCGCACAGCCATTTATGCGGCAAGGGGAGGGATGCGTTTGCAAGAACGCTACATAATTTTGACCATTTTCATCGTGCAGGCCATCTGCGCGTTTTTCTTTGTGTCGGACATTCTTGGATCTGTGATCGGCCTTCGTGCCAGCCCGATCGCATGGCAAACCCGTGAGCTTATTGAAATTTTGGCCGCTGTTGGGCTACTCCTTGGCCTTGGGCTGGGGGGCATTGCTCTGAATCGCTCATTGCGTCACCGGCAAAGGGCCGAGGATAAATTGCGCCGCGCCTCATCGGCCTTTGTTGATGTGTTGGAGGAACGGTTTGCGATCTGGTCGCTGACGCCCGCCGAACGCGATGTGGCGTTGTTTTTGATCAAGGGCCTGTCCATTTCTGATATCGCGGCAGTGCGTGCCACATCGGAAGGCACGGTCAAGGCACAGATGGGCGCAGTCTACCGCAAAGCGGGCGTAAGTGGTGCTGCGCAACTGTTGAGCTTGTTCATCGATGATCTGATGGATGGCGTCACGGTCGAGACATTGCGCGACGATGAAGCCGCCTAGAGCGTCTCAATGGCGTGGGCTTTGAGCACCTCAAGAGGCACAATCTCAAGCGCGCGGACATGGGTCGAGGCCAAAGAGACTTTGGGCGCACAGCCTTCATCATGGGCCTGAAAAAACCGTGCGGCACAGAGGCACCATGCATCCCCCGGTTTGAGGCCGGCAAAGCCAAACTCCGGTCGCGGCGTCGAGAGGTCATTGCCAACATATTTCGAATAGGCGAGGAATTCCCCGGTCATCACCGCGCAGACCGTGTGAGATCCGCTGTCTTGGGGGCAGGTGTTGCAGGCGCCATCGCGAAAATAGCCCGTCATCGGATCGGTGGAGCAGGGCGCCAAAATGCCGCCCAAAACATTGACCGAAGGGGAGGGGGTGACCATCGCGCATCTCCTTTCGGGTCAAGGTAGAGGGTATGGCGCCGTGGTCAAGGGGAGAGGATCAGCGGAATTTGTCGCGCAGCGTGTCGAAGGGCGATTTTGGTGCCTCAGGCGCTTTTGATTTTGGGGCAGGCGCATCGGTTTTGGGAGCGCGGGCTTTGGTCCCGGTCGAGGGCCGGGGCGGGCTTGTGCGCAAGGCGACGGCATTGGAAAACTTTGCAGTATCACCAGCCGCCAGAGAGGCCGTTCCATCGGAACAGCCCCGGATCACATCGTCGAGCCAGTCCTGATCAGCCTTGGCAAAATCCGACAAGACATAGGGGGCAACGCGGTCCTTGTGGCCCGGATGGCCAATGCCCAAACGCACCCGGTCATAGTCCGCCCCGATATGTTGATGAATAGAGCGCAACCCGTTGTGCCCGGCATGGCCACCGCCGGTTTTGACCCGAACCTTGCCGGGCGCGAGGTCCAACTCGTCATGAAACACCACCACGTCGGCCGGGGTGAGTTTGTAAAACCGCATCGCCTCGCCCACCGATTGGCCGGAGAGATTCATAAAGGTTTCGGGCTTGATCAGGATCACCTTTTCGGACCCAAGTTTGCCCTCAGACACCTGACCCTGAAATTTGGACCGCCACGGCGCAAACCCGTGATCTTCCTGGACCCGGTCCACAACCATAAAGCCGATATTGTGGCGGTTTCCCGCATATTTCGTGCCCGGATTTCCGAGGCCGACAAACAAACGCATGACAGTCTCCTTTGGCGAAGACCTAGCGTGTCATGGCGCTTTTGGCGAGTCCTGAGAGGTGCGAAAGGCATGAAAGGCCGAGACGTGATCGGTGTTGAGGCACCCAACGCCCCAATCCCGGATCTGGGCAAAAAGCGCGGGCGAGACTGCGTCGGAATAGACCTGCGTGGCCAACCCTGCCGCCTGTGCCGCCCGGACGTTTTCAAGGGTGAAATCATTCTTGGCGTCATCGCAGGCATAGAATTCGACGATGGTGGCGTCAAATTTGTCGATCAGCGTCTCAGGCGTTGCGCGCCGCCAATGCACCATCTGGGCGACATCGGGGGCCGCGCGCAGCATGTCGAGGTGCATCTGTTCCGAAAAGGAGCAGGTGTAACACTGTGCGGCGATGTCGAGGCGATGGATGATTTGGGCGATGGCGTCGCAATCGGCCCATTTGACTTCGATGTAGAAGGCTGCGCGGGATTTGAAGGCGTCCAAAAACGCATCGAGACGGGGAACGGGCGTTGTCGCAAATCGAGCATCGAACCAAGCGCCCGCATCCAGGGCATCGACCTCTTTCGATGTCATGTCGGCGATCGGGCCGGTGCCGTTGGTGGTGCGGTCCACGGTCTCGTCATGCATCACATAAAGCACGCCATCACGGGTTTGGCGCACGTCGAATTCAAGAACATCCCCGCCCTGCGCCAAGGCAGCCTCGAAGGCGGGAAATGTGTTCTCAGGCGCGCTGAGGCGTGCGCCGCGGTGGCAGGCAATCTGTGTCATCATGCGCCCGTGCTAAATGGGCGAGATCACAGGGGCATGACGTTTGGCGTGGAAATGGGGGGCAAAACGAAAAACGCGAGCCCCAAAGGACCCGCGTTTCCATGCCTGAACAGGGCGGCTGAGGATTATTCCTCTGCAGCGGCCTCTTCGGTTTCTTCATCATCCGAGCTGCCAAGGCCAGCCGGTGCGGTGATGTTTGCGATGACGAAATCGCGGTCGATCACGGCTTTGGTGCCTTTGGGGAGTTCGATGTCGGAAATGTGGTACACATCGCCGATGGTGCCTTTCGAGATGTCGAGCGTGATGTGATCGGGGATATCCGCCGCAGTCACGATCAGTTCAACCTCGGTGCGCACATGGGTGACAACACCACCTTTTTTGATGCCCGGGGACACTTCCTCGCCGACGATTTCAACCGGAATGAACAGGTTGATGCGGGAGTTGCGGTGCAGGCGCATGAAATCGACGTGAGTCGGAAGGTCTTTCACCACGTCGCGCTGAACGCCACGGCAGATCACGCGCACGTCGTCCTGGCCTTCAACTTTGAGGTTGAACAGCGTGGACAAGAAACGGCCCGCTTTCAGGCGTTTCAACAGCACGTTGAACGGAAGGTTGATCGGCATCGGTTCTTTGTCGTCACCGTAAACGATACCCGGTACGAACCCGTCACGACGAGCTTGGCGAGCGGCGCCCTTGCCTGTCCCCGCGCGTACCGTGGCAATAAGATCAGGAATCTCACCAGCCATTTTAAGTCTCCAAATGTTAGGGCGGGACTCCTCCAAGGCTGTAGTCCCGCATGAAGTCGCGCGTATAGGCGAGATTCTCCCAAATTGAAAGCCCCATCTTGCTTGCCCCGGCACGCGAGGGTGCAAATGCGACTTGTGGCCCGGGCTGCTTGCGATATACCTTATCCAAAGCGCTTTGAATAAAGCGCATCCAATCCGATTCAGTACAGCTTTGGAGCCTGATATGGCAAAGACCTTTTTACGCGCGCTTACGGTTTCGCGCGGTCCTATTTTGGCGCTGGGCGCCGTCGGCGTGGTCTGGGGCACGTTCGCCGCGATGGTCCCTGTCATTAAAATTCAGGCACAAGCCAGTGATGCTGCCTTTGGCGCAGCCCTTTTGGGGTCTGCGGCTGGGGGGATGGTGGCCATGTATATTGCCCCCAAACTCTCTGAGACCCTTGGGCGCTTTGTCTTGCCCCTTTTGGCAGGTCTGTCGATGATGGTGCTGCAATTGCCGATTTTTGCCGCATCAACCGCCCTGCTTTTCCCCGTGATGGTTGCGCTTGGCATGGCCGTGGCCAGCCTCGACATCAACGCCAACCTGCGGATTTCGCAACTTGAAGAGCGCCATGGCCTGCACCTCATGAACCTCAATCACGCGATGTTTTCCCTGTGTTTCGGTACGGCAGCGCTGTTTGTGGCGACGTTGCGACAGTCCGGCTGGAGCATCGCGCAGGTCTTGCCTCTCATGGGTGGGGTCGTCTTGGTGTTGGGTCTTCTCACATTTGAAGCGCGCGATCCGGTTGTCCCGGACACCGACGAAGACGACGCACATGAGACGCCCGGTTTGCCATGGCGTCCGATCCTGTTGGTCGCTTTGATGTTGTTTGTGTCCTTTGTGGGCGAAAACGCCATCGAATCCTGGTCGGCGCTGTTTCTTGAACGCGAGCTTGGCGGTGCGGCGGGGCAGGGCGGTTTCGGTCCCTCCACCCTTGGCTTTACCATGGCCACGTTTCGTCTTTTGGGGCATTTGGGTACACAGCGGCTCGGCGAGGCACGCGTGGTGCTGTGGTCAGGCGTTTTGGGGGTGATCGGGGCGCTGATCCTGTCTCAGGCCCAAACCCAACCGATCGCGCTGTTTGGGATCGCCGTCACCGCAATCGGTATGGCGGTGATCGTGCCAACCGCGACCTCTCTTTTGGGCAAACGCGTGTCGCGTCGCCATCGCAGTCTCGCCATTTCCCGCGCGTGGATGTTGGGCTTTGTCGGTTTCTTTGTCGGCCCCTCAACCATCGGTTTCGTGTCTGATCATTTTGGCTTGCGCGTGGCGTTTTTATGCGTCGCAGGGATGCTTGCTCTGATCATCCCCGCGGTGCTTTCATTGACCCGTGCGCGGAACTGACTGGGGTTACGCCCAGCGACCGGCGAAATCTTCAGGTACCAAAACCATATCCCGGTCGACCTGATCCACGGTTCTGCGGCCGCAAAGCGCCATGGTGGTGTCCATTTCCTTTTGGATCACCTCAAGAGCTTTGGTCACGCCAGCTTCGCCCATGGCACCAAGCCCATGGACAAACGCGCGGCCAATATAGGTGCCTTTTGCGCCCAGAGCCAAGGCTTTGAGCACGTCTTGCCCCGAGCGAATGCCGCTATCGAGGTGCACTTCGATCTTGTCGCCGACCGCGTCCATGATTTCGGGCAGCATCCGAATGGAAGACAGTGCGCCATCAAGTTGGCGTCCGCCGTGGTTGGAGACCACAATGGCGTCCGCGCCGATATTGGCTGCCTGTTTGGCATCTTCCGCGTCCAAAATGCCTTTGAGGATGACGGGACCGTCCCACATCCGGCGCAGCTCTGCGATCCGGTTCCAGTCGAGTGACTGATCAAAGGCTTCCGCAGTCCATGCGCTCAGAGAAGACGGGTTGGTGACGCCCTTGGCATGGCCGACAATGTTGCCAAAAAAGCGTCGTTTGGTGCCGAGCATTTCAAGGCCCCATTGCGCCTTGGTCATCATATTGGCGATGGATTTGGGCGTGAGTTTGGGCGGGGCGGAGAGGCCGTTTTTCAGATCTTTGTGGCGCTGGCCCATGATTTGTAAATCAACGGTGATCACCAAAGCGGAACATTTGGCATCTGTGGCACGGGCAATCAGGCGGCGCATGAAGTCGTCGTCTTTGAGGGTGTAAACCTGAAACCAAAAGGGTTTGTCCGTGTGTTCGGCGACGTCTTCGATGGAACAGATCGACATGGTCGACAGGGTGAAAGGCACGCCAAATTTCGCCGCCGCCTTCGCCGCTTTGATCTCGCCATCGGCGCGTTGCATCCCGGTCAGTCCCACAGGGGCAAGGGCCACGGGCATGGCCACATCTTGCCCAATCATTTTAGAGGCGGTCGAGCGGCCCGTCATGTCCACAGCGATGCGTTGGCGCAGGCGGATCTTGTCAAAATCGGTGACATTTTCGCGAAAGGTCTGCTCGGTCCAGGACCCGCTTTCGCAATAGTCATAAAACATCTTTGGCGTACGTATTTTATGCAGCCGTTTGAGGTCATAAATATTGGTGATGACAGGCATTGCTGATCCTAGATGGTGGAATTGGTTTTCTAACTTAACCAATTTGCACATATTGAGGCCAAAGCCAAGGCCAATTGCTGCGGCGTTTTGTGCGGGCACAGTGGCACATCGGATCAGCCTAGGTTCAATATGGTTGTGTTGCCCAAAGTCTGATGTCTATGAGGGGGCGCGGTCGATTACAGGCTCATAAAAATGGCAATGTTTTCGTGCAGCTTCGTGTCCACAAACTCAATGCCAAAGGACATGTCTGGCAGCAGGTCGATCATGTCTTGACCATTCGGATTCTCGATGACCCCTTCAAACAGCGTTTCGAGCCCGACCCAGTCCTGCCATGTGTTGAACGCCGCCTGTTCAAGCACATCTGGCTGCGCAATAGGGGATTGTGCCGGGCGCACGAAAGTCAGATCAAAGATATTCTGATCGAAGGTCGCAAGGATGTCTTTGAGCTTCTCCACTTGTGCTGCACCTGCTTGCGCCCCGTGCGCGAGATGAAGGAGACAGGCCTCTTTGCCCGCCTCTTGCAACAGTCGGCTTTGATTTGTGGCAGTGGCAATGATCCGGGTTCGGACCAGTTTTTCCGGCGCTTGGTTCACCGAGGTTTGAAGTTCCAGAGATTGTGAAACATTGCGCCAGAGTTTTTCCAGAGATTGCGATTTAAACGTGAGTTTGAGCACCTCTTCATCTGTCAGACCTGTATCCGAGAGAAAGGCCGCCACTTTTTTGTCGAGTCCTTTCCAAACCATCTCAACAGAGCCAATTTGGGTGCGGATGTTGCCGTTTGTGATCGGGGAGATGGCATCGTTGCCCTCAGTGAGGGCCACAAGAGCTAGAGAAATCTCCGTGCGGGTCTGTTCGATCACCCGACGATTGCGTGCGACATCAATTCCGGCCTGCGCGAAACAGATACTTCTGACAAGACGGTGACCAAGCGCGCTTTGCTCCCCGATCAAGAGCACATGTTGGTCATATGATGTCTCTACCTCCGCGGCGTGCAGGGGGCCGATACTGGCGACCACTGTTAAACAAATCACAAAGAGGAGGCGGATGAAGGGCATGGGCGTCTCGCTGGTTTTACTGCGCTGACCTTGTGCGATTCGCCTTTCCATTCTCTTAAATTGCGATCAGAGACTATAAAAAGCCCGCCAAACAGCGGGCTTTTTCAGCTCGGAGAGGTAGGTTTAGGCATCCCAGGCCTTGTCTTCGCCGCCAAGGCCGCCGATCTGAACACGGGTCGGAAGGCCCATTTTGTCCAGCAGCGTAAAGAACGGTTTCGGATCCATTTCCTCAACGTTTTTCATGGTTTTCGCGTCCCATTCGCCAGAAGCCACCAACATCGCAGCGGCCACGGGCGGTACGCCTGCCGTGTAGGAGATGCCTTGCGATCCGACCTCGTCAAAGGCCTCTTTGTGATCGGCGACGTTGTAGACAAATATCTCGATGTCCTTGCCGTCTTTCACGCCCTTCACCAGATCGCCGATGCAGGTTTTCCCGGTGTAATCAGGGGCCAAGGAGGACGGGTCGGGCAACACGGCTTTGACGACTTTGAGCGGCACAACCTCTTGGCCTTCCGCGGTCATCACCGGCTTTTCGGACAAAAGGCCGAGGTTTTTCAAAACGGTAAAGACGTTGATGTAATGATCGCCAAAGCCCATCCAGAACCGCACATCGGCTTTGGGGTAATTGGCGGCGAGGCTGTGCACCTCATCATGGCCCGATTGATAGGCCTTTTGCGTGCCCACAACCGGCAAGTCCCATTCGCGGCCGGAGGCGAACATCGACGTCTCTTTCCATTGCTGGTCTTCCCAGTAATAGACCGTGCCGGTGAATTCGCGAAAGTTGATTTCGGGATCGAAATTGGTGGCGAAATATTTGCCATGCGACCCGGCGTTGATGTCGACGATGTCGATGGATTTGACCTCGTCCATCTGATCGGCGGCAAAGCGGGCAAAGGCGTTGACCACACCCGGATCAAACCCGGCCCCAAGGATTGCGGTGACACCCTTCTCGGCGCACAGATCGCGCTTTTTCCATTCATAATTGCCATACCATGGCGGGATTTCACAAATTTTCGCCGGATCTTCGTGGATCGCCGTGTCGATATAGGCCGCACCCGTCTCAATGCAGGCATCCATTACCGTCATGTTGACAAAAGCGGAGCCGACGTTGATCACGATCTGGGCACCGGTCTCGCGGATCAGGGCCGCCACCGCCGCACTGTCCATCGCATCGACCTGATGGGCCGCCAGAACGCCCTCTTGTTTCATCGCGCGTTTGGCATGCACGGTCTCAAGGATGGATTCGCATTTCGAAAGCGTCCGGCTGGCGATATGAATATCCCCCAGCACATCGTTGTTTTGAGCGCATTTATGCGCCACGACCTGAGCGACGCCGCCAGCGCCAATGATGAGTACGTTCCGTTTCAACGGTCGAGACCCCCTATCGTTTGGGTGGTGAGTGAAAGCGGCCTCAGCCGAGCGCCGCGACGAAATCCGGATACCCGAAGGAGCGGGCTATGGTGATGGACCCATCCAATTCGCGCAGGGCGATGGAGGGCATTTGCACACCGTTAAACCAGTTCTTTTTAACCATTGTGTAACCAGCGGCGTCCTGAATCGAGATTTTATCGCCAATTTCGAGCGGTTTGTCGAACAAGGCGTCACCAAAGATGTCCCCGGCCAAACAGGTTTTGCCCGCGATTTGATAGGCATGCGTGCCGTTTTGCGGCAATTTCGCCGTCTCGCGGTAGATCAACAGATCCAGCATATGCGCCTCGATCGAGCTGTCGACGATGGCAACTTTTTTGCCCCGATCTTCACTTTTGGTGTCGATGATGTCGAGCACGGACACTTCCAACGTGGTCGAGCCGGTGATCGAGGCCTCGCCAGGTTCAAGATAGACCTGAACACCCATCGCATCCGAGAAGGCTTTGAGGCGATCCGCGAGCTTGTCCAAAGGATAGTCATCGCCGGTAAAATGAATGCCGCCGCCCAAAGAGACCCAGTCCAAACGTTTCAAAAACGTGCCAAACTCGGCTTCGATCCGGGTCAATTGATCGGAAAACAGATCGAAATCGCGGTTTTCACAATTATAGTGGATCATCACGCCGGTGATGCGATCCAATGCGCTCTCAAGCCGATCCATGTCCCATTCGCCCAGCCGCGAAAAGGGCCGCGCCGGGTCCGCAAGATCAAATCCCGAGGTCGAAAACCGTGGGTTCAGGCGCAGTCCGGTGGCAATGCCTGTCGCCTTGGCTCCGAAACGATCCAACTGCCCGAGAGAGTTGAAAATCAGCTTGTCAGCATGGCTGACAGCTTCGTCAATCTCGTGATCGGCCCAGCCGACGGAATAGCCATGGGTTTCCTTGCCGAACTTCTCCGCCCCGAGTTTCAGCTCATAGAGTGACGACGAGGTCGTCCCGTCCATATAATCGCGCATGAAATCGAACGCCGGCCATGTGGAAAAACATTTGAGCGCCAAAAGCGCTTTGGCACCGGAGCGCTCACGCAGCCGGGCGATTTTTTCCATGTTGGGCAACAGGCGCGCCTTGTCGATGAGGTAGTAAGGCGTCTGGATCATCGTGGGTCCCCTCACGGTTTCAAAAGGGATGAACGGTGTGAGGGGCACTTAGGGCGATTCATCCTCTAGGGCAAGGAAAATACGGATGTACCGCCTCTGCTCTCATATCCGTATTGGGAGGTGGACCGGGTAAAGCATTGCGCTCCCCCGACCAGAAATGCGCTACGTTTTTGGCGTATTAAAGAACGGGTTAGGCGCGATGTGCGCCTTCGGCCAAGGCGGCGACATAGGCGATGATCTCATCCACCGACTTGCCCTGTGCGATCTCATTGACAATCGCGGACCCAACCACGGTGCCGTCAGCCACGCTTGCGATCTCTTGGGCCTTCTCGGGGGTCCGAACGCCAAAGCCCACGATCACTGGCAGGTCCGTCTTGGCCTTGATCCGCGCCACTTCCGGGGCGACGTCGGCGCCAGAGGCGGCGGCGGCGCCGGTGATCCCGGTGATCGAGACGTAATAGACAAAGCCCGAGGTATTGGTCAGCACTTTCGGCAGGCGTTTGTCATCGGTGGTCGGCGTGGCCAAACGGATAAAGTTCATTCCGGCCTTTTGCGCCGGAATGCACAGCTCGTCATCTTCTTCGGGCGGCAGATCGACGATGATCAACCCGTCAATCCCGGCCTCAACCGCATCGACCAAAAACTTATCGACACCGCGCGAATAGATCGGGTTGTAATAGCCCATCAAAACGATCGGGGTGGTGTCATCGCCCTTACGAAATTCTGCTGCCATATCAAGGGTCTTTTGCAAGGTCATGCCGTGATCCAGCGCGCGCTGACCGGCCAGTTGAATGGTCGGACCATCGGCCATCGGATCGGTAAAGGGCAGGCCCAGCTCGATAATATCCACGCCCGCACCGGGCAGGGCTTTGACAATCTCAAGCGACTTTTCAACATCGGGATCGCCTGCCATCACATAGGCGACAAAGGCTTTTTTGCCCTGAGCTTTGAGCTCTGCGAATTTGGCGTCGATGCGGGTCATAGGGGCCTCCGGCTTGCAAGTCTTCACCGGGTTTGGCCGATCTTTGCGCCAAGTGCAATGGCGAAGGCTTGCGCGAGGCCTCTTTGCGCCTTAGACACGCGTGGAATCTGAACAAAGGGACGCGATATGGGCTTTAAAATGGGAATTGTCGGGCTGCCGAACGTGGGCAAATCGACGCTGTTTAATGCTCTGACCAAAACGGCAGCCGCGCAGGCGGCGAATTTTCCGTTCTGCACGATTGAGCCCAACGTGGGCGAGGTTGCAGTGCCGGATGCGCGTCTGGACAGTTTGGCCGAGATCGCCGGGTCAAAGCAGATCATTCCAACGCGGATGACATTCGTTGACATCGCGGGTCTGGTCAAAGGTGCCTCAAAGGGTGAGGGGCTTGGCAACCAATTCTTGGCCAACATCCGCGAATGCGACGCCATCGCCCATGTGGTCCGTTGTTTTGAAGACGGCGATGTGACCCATGTCGAAGGCCGGGTTGACCCGGTCGATGATGCGCAAGTGATCGAGATGGAATTGATGTTGGCCGATTTGGAAAGCATCGAAAAACGCCGGGCCAATTTGGCGCGCAAACTCAAAGGCAATGACAAGGAGGCGCTTCAGCAAGACCGCCTTCTGGCCGCTGCCCAAGCCGCCCTTGAGGCCGACAAACCGGCCCGGTCCGTCGAGATCGACCCGGATGACCTGAAACAATGGCGGATGCTGCAACTTTTGACGCAAAAGCCGATCCTCTATGTCTGTAACGTTGAGGAAGAAAACGCCGCCAAGGGCAATGCGCACTCAGAAGCGGTCGCCAAAATGGCTGCGGAGCAGGGTGCGGGCGCGGTGGTGATTTCGGCCAAGATCGAGGAAGAAATTTCTCAGCTTGAGGCGGAAGAAGCCGAGATGTTCTTGGGAGAAATGGGACTGGAAGAAGCCGGTCTCGACCGTCTGATCCGCGCAGGCTACGAGTTGCTGCATCTGGAAACCTATTTCACCGTCGGTCCGAAAGAGGCCCGCGCTTGGACCATTCAAAAAGGCACCGCCGCACCGCAAGCTGCGGGTGTGATCCACGGCGATTTTGAAAAAGGCTTCATCCGCGCGGAAACCATCGCTTTTGCAGACTTTGTGCAATTTAAAGGCGAAACTGGCGCGAAAGAAGCCGGCAAAATGCGCGCTGAGGGCAAGAGCTACATCGTCCAAGATGGCGATGTGATGCATTTTTTGTTCAGCCGCTGAGGCAGTTTCCAGCAGATCTAAAATCTTTGAGGGCCGTCCGTTTGGGCGGTCCTTTATGTTACATAAAGCTGCGCAAACGTTTGAGAAGCCGGGCTTTGAGGCCTTTGAATGGGGGCTCCACCAAAGCCATCCCGTTCCACTTCACTTGGCGGACCACGGGTTTGAGATGGGAAAACGTCTCGAACCGGCGCGGCCATGATAGGCGCCCATGCCAGAGGCACCGACACCGCCAAAGGGCAGTGTGTCAAAGCCCACATGGATCACCGTGTCATTGACTGTCACACCGCCCGAAATGGAGTGATCGAGCCACAGGTTCTGCTCGGCGCGGTCCTCGGCAAAGACATAAAGTGCGAGCGGATGATCGCGCCCGGCGACAAAATCAAGCGCCTCTTGCGGCGTGTCATAGGGCAGGATCGGCAGGATTGGCCCAAAGATTTCCTCCTGCATCAAGGCGATGTCCAAAGGCGGGTCGAGCACGAGGGCGGGGGCGAATTTGCGGGCATTCCCGGTTCCGCCGTCAAGCCGGATCACCTCGGCCCCGCGCATTTTTGCCTCCGACAACAGCGCGTCAAGCCGGGCCAGATGACGCTCCGTGATGATCCCGGCAAAATCAGGGCTTTGCGCGCCTTGCGGATAGAACCGCATCATCGCGCCCATCACCGCGTCGGCCATGGGGCCAATTTTATGACGCGGCACCAAGACATAATCGGGCGCGACACAGACCTGACCGGCATTGGCGGTTTTGCCCCAGGCGATGCGCCGCGCGGCGCGGTCCAGATCGGCGGAGGGCATCAGAATGGCGGGGGATTTGCCGCCCAATTCCAAGGTCACCGGCGTCAAATTTCGCGCCGCCGCCTCGGCCACTTTGCGGCCCACAGCGGTGGAGCCGGTGAAAAACAGGTGATCAAAGGGCAGGTCGGAAAACGCCGCCGACACATCGGGGCCGCCGGTGATCACACTGATTTCGTCGGGGGCAAAGGCATCGGTGATCATGTCGCGCAAGGCGGCGGAGGTGCGCGGCGTCAATTCCGAAGGTTTCAGCATCACCCGATTGCCCGCAGCCAGAGCAGCCGCGATGGGCGCAAGCGACAGCATCACCGGAAAATTCCACGGTGCGATCACGCCGACCACGCCCAAGGGCTGGGGTCGGATTTCAGCGCGAGCAGGTTTGTAAATCAACGGCGTACGGATGCGCCGGATTTTCATCCAGGCTTTCAGGTGGCGTTTGGCGGTGCGAATCTCGCCAAAACTCACGTCGATGTCAAAGGTCCGGCTTTCCTGTGCACTGCGATGGGAAAAATCGTCGGACATGGCGGTGAGCAGCGTGGGCTCCGCTTTGGTCAGGGCGTTCTCCAGCCGTGTGAGACGGTCGAGGCGCACCTCATAGGATACCACTGGTTCCGCGCGATGGGCACGGCGCATGGCCTCGAAAACGGATGGCATCTCGGTATTCATATGTCGTCTCCCCCGGTCTGTTCGGCATTGAGCCAGAAAACAGGAGCCATAGGAAGGCGGCAGATGCGTTGTGTCGTGACGTCAGAGGCCCAAAAGGCGGCGCATTGTGGCGCGAATGCCGTTTTGCGACGGTTCCAACAGGCATGCCAAAACGAATGCGAAAGGTCTGATCTCGGTCATGTTGCAGGTTCCTACGCCTGATTGTCTCTCATATGCCCCTGTTACCTCTAAATTGTCTCGATTGCGTGACAGATGGGGCAGGGGCGCGCCCAAAAAATCACCTGTTTCAACGTTTCATTAGGAGCTTTGTGGTTTTGTGGCGGCATGGATTGGCGGGGGCCGATTTTGTGCCTGTGGGCGCAGTTTTGTCACGTGGGGTGAAAACATGTCAAAGATCGGAAAAAGCCTGTTCTCACGCCCGGTGTGTCCGCGCCTTGGGATGCTGATGCTTTTGGGTGTGATGGCGGTGAGTGCGCCGCAGGTGGCACTGGCGGCGTTTCCAAATCTGAAAAACCGCGCGGCTGTGCCGATGGGCGATCCTGTGGATCAACCGCCCGTGAGTGTCGGGCGTGGAGAAGGCGAAATTTCACCTTTTCCCAAGTGAGGCGCTTGGGGGTTTTATGCCGCCTCGACCCGCTTACAGGCGCAATATTTTGAGTGTGATCGGCCGATGACGTGCCGGATTTGTCTCATATATGAGGGCATTGACGATCTGGGCTAGATAGGCGCGTGCGCTTCCTCTATCACGTTCGTGTCTGAGGTTTGTCCTCTCATACGAAAGGGTCCCCATGAAGATCGCAGTCGCTGGTATTGGGTATGTTGGGTTGTCGAACGCGGTTTTGTTGGCGCAGAACCATGATGTTGTGGCCGTGGATATTTCTCCCTCTCGTGTCGATATGCTCAACGCGCGCAAATCCCCCATCGCCGATGCCGAACTTGAAGAGTTTCTGGCGCATAAGTCTCTTGAATTGCGGGCGACGACGGATGGAAAAGCGGCCTACGCGGACGCAGATTTTGTGATTGTGGCGACGCCAACGAACTATGACGCCAAGTCCAATTATTTCGACACGTCGAGCGTGGAGAAAGTCATTTTACAGGTGCTCGCCGTTAATGAAACGGCAACGATCGTGGTGAAATCGACCACTCCCGTAGGCTTTGTCAACCGGATCAGAGAGGAATTCGATACCGATCAGGTGATATTCAGCCCTGAGTTCTTGCGCGAAGGCCGTGCGCTCTATGACAACCTGTATCCCTCGCGGATCATCGTTGGCGAACGTTCGGATCGGGCGCGGGTGTTTGCGGATTTGCTGCTTGAGGGTGCGATCAAAAAGGACGTTGAGGTTCTGTTCACCGATGCGGATGAGGCCGAGGCGATCAAACTGTTTGCCAACACCTATCTCGCGATGCGGGTGGCGTTTTTTAACGAATTGGACAGCTATGCGATGGCTGGCGGGATGGACAGTCGCCAGATCATCGAGGGCATCGGTTTGGACCCGCGCATCGGGTCGCATTACAACAATCCGAGTTTTGGCTATGGCGGTTATTGCCTGCCGAAAGACACCAAGCAACTCTTGGCGAATTATTCGGAAGTGCCACAAAACCTCATTCGCGCCATTGTGGATGCCAATCGTACCCGCAAAGATTTCCTCTCCGATCAGATCATCGCGAAGCGTCCAAAAGTGGTTGGCGTGTACCGTTTGGTGATGAAGGCGGGGTCCGACAATTTCCGCCAATCCTCGATCCAGGGCATCATGAAACGCATCAAAGCCAAGGGCATCGAGGTCATTGTCTATGAGCCGGTGATGACGGAGAGCGCGTTTTTTGGCTCGCGTGTGGTCAATGATCTGGCCGCGTTCAAAGCCGAGGCGGACGTGATCGTCGCCAACCGCGTCACCGATGACATTTCTGATGTTTCTGAGAAAATTTTCACCCGCGACCTGTTTGGCGCGGATTGAGGACAGACCCTATGCCCACAGCTCTCGTCACCGGCGCGGCCGGATTTATCGGCTCTTTTGTCTGCCGCACTCTTTTGGAGGACGGCTTTCGTGTGATCGGTCTGGATTGCCTGTCCGATTATTATGACGTGGCCCTCAAGGAGCGCCGTGAAGACACGTTGTTGGCCTATGATGGCTACCGCGCGGTGCATGATAAGGTCGAAACACCGGGCCTATTGATGTCGCTGTTCGAAGACGAAAAGCCCGATGTGGTGATCCATCTCGCGGCTCAGGCGGGGGTGCGTTATTCGATCGAGAATCCGCGCTCCTATCTTGAAAGTAACCTCATCGGCACGTTTGAATTGTTGGAAGCGGCGCGCGCCTTTCCCCCCAAACACATGCTTTTGGCCTCCACCTCATCGGCCTACGGTGCCAATACCGAAATGCCGTACCGCGAGACCGACAAGGCCGACCATCAGATGTCGTTCTATGCCGCGACCAAGAAATCCACGGAAAATATGGCGCATTCCTACGCGCATTTGTTTGACCTGCCGATCACCATGTTCCGCTTCTTTACCGTTTATGGTCCCTGGGGGCGCCCCGATATGGCGCTGTTCAAATTCACCAAGGCGATCTTGGAGGACAGGCCGATCGACGTCTATAATTTCGGCGATATGAAGCGCGATTTCACCTATGTCGAAGACCTCGTGCATGCCATCCGCCTGTTGATCGATACGGTGCCGGTGCGGCCCGAGGATGGCGTGGTGGAGGAGGGCGACAGCCTGTCGCCAGTTGCGCCTTTCCGGGTGGTGAACATTGGCAACTCCGACGCCGTGCAATTGGTGGAGTTCATCGAAGCCATCGAGGCCGCGACCGGCAAAAAAGCCACGCGCAACCTCATGCCGATGCAAGCCGGCGACGTGCCCGCCACTTGGGCCAATGCCGATCTGTTGCAAAAACTCACCGGATACGCGCCGAAAACTGCAGTGAAAGACGGCGTTGCCAAATTCGTAGGGTGGTATCGGCAGTATTACGACAAGTGATCGCCGCCCTGGCACGCAGATCGCATGCAGAAAAACATGCGCTCATAGGGTGTCATTTTATCTTGTGTCTCTGAAACGCCTCCATTACACGGGTCGGCGGAGACGTGGCCGAGTGGTCGAAGGCGCTCCCCTGCTAAGGGAGTAGGCCCGGAAGGGTCTCGAGGGTTCGAATCCCTTCGTCTCCGCCACCTACCATTTTCATTGAATGGCCTTGGGGCGTTTGTTAGCGTATAAGTATATGGACTTATGCGCTTATTTTCATTCGTTGATTGTGTTCGTTTCACTTCGATTGCGCTCGGTTCTGTTCGTTGCGTGGTATGAAAGGTGGTACGTTCCATGGCCTACACCTCAGGAAAATTGACAAAGAATCTCGTCCGAACCCTTGGCCCAGGGCGGCATGGCGACGGAAATGGTCTCTACCTTGTCGTGGACCCATCCGGCGCTCGGCGCTGGATCGTGCGGGTAACTGTGAAAGGCCAGCGCAATCGACAGGGCAAGCCAAACCGAACCGACTTCGGGCTAGGCGGCGCTGACATCATAACGCTTACAGTCGCGCGAGAACGCGCCCTTGAGTATCGTCGCCTTGCCAAACAAGGGCTTAATCCAAAATACCACAAGGACCAAGATGTGCCTTGTTTCGAAGAGGTCGCTCGGCAGGTCCATATCGAACGCTTGCCGACCTGGAAGAATCCTAAACACGGACAGCAGTGGATCAATACGCTCGCAGACTATGCTTTTCCCAAGATCGGTCGAATGCCAGTTTCGGATATCGATCAGCCGGAAATATTGCAGGTGTTGTCACCCATCTGGACCACGAAGCACGAAACCGCGCGGCGCGTCGCACAGCGAATGAAGGCCGTCCTCGATGTCGCTCGGTCGCACGGTTACCGCGAGGGTGAAAATCCTGTGACAGTCGTGATGGATGCCCGCGTTCTGCCGCGCGTGAAGGCCAAGGTGAAGCACCACAATGCAATGCGCTGGCAGGATGTGCCCGCATTCTACGCGCAGCTCTCGGCGCAAAGTGGGATGGCGGCGAAGGCGTTGATGTTCACCTGCCTGACGGGCTGCCGAACCAGCGAGGTTCTGCAAGCCGTTTGGGAGGAGTTTGATTTCGATGAGCTGATTTGGACGATCCCCGACGAGCGTACCAAAACGGGGGCCGAGCACCGTGTTCCGCTGACGGACCAAATGTTGGAAATCATCGAGCCACTGAAGGCACTTCGGTCTGAGTGTGTCTTCGAAGGACAGCGGCGGCATAAGCCGCTCTCGAACATGTCAATGCTGATGCTGCTGCGGCGCATGGAGATCGAAGGGGTGACCGTTCACGGGTTTAGATCAGCGTTTCGGGACTGGGCGTCTGATGTGGGCAACCACTCTCGCGAGGTGGCGGAAATGAGCTTGGGACACAAGGTCGGGTCAGAGGTGGAGCGGGCTTATGCACGGTCGGACCTGCTGAACAAACGTCGTGAACTGATGGAGAGTTGGAATGGATATGTTCGCTTCGCCAAATTCTGAGCGGCTTTATGATATGATTGACGAACTGGATTCCTCGCGAAACGCCACGCTTAGGCGAATGCAATCATCTAAAGGCAGGAAAATACCCAAATGGTGGCCGGAAGAAGGGCACGAGTTGGATCGTAGAAGCCCTTTTTTTCAGGACTATTTGGGTGTCGTGAAAGAGTTAAACCATTTTCTTGAAGATCTATTTGGGGTTAGTTTTTGCGAGTTTGAGAAGTATAAACTTGCCGTGGCAATGCACGGGATCTTAGACCCAAGATTTTCCTTGGGGCCAAATCAGCTTGATCGGGGCCGTCAAACAGAGGTTATGAAGCAACTGGAAAAAGCCCAACGGGACTTGGCCAAAGCGACAAATGCGCTTCGTTCAATTCCTTACCCAGCAAGTCTTCAGGTGAAACCCATCCTCGATGATCTCGAGCGCCAGCGGAGCCTTATAAAGATCGAGAGGTTGCAAAATTTCTATCAGTATCAAAAGTCGCAGGTGCAATCCAAAGCCAACGAAAGGGCGGTTAGTCTCGCTCGCTTTCTAAGGGTCGGATTCGAAAGATACACCAACACCGTATGTCGAGCGTCCAAAGACGCAGACGGCTATATCTGCTCCGAATTTGCGCTCGCAGTAGAAAGGCTATTTCACCATATCGGCTTAGAAGCGGACGCTTTTGAGCCTGCACGCCAAGCGCTTTCTGATGGGGATGACGAGTTCTTCACTTTGGCGGTATCGGTGGTTCTAGAAGATCCGCGCGTGGTGATAACTCTCTAGCAGTTTTCTTTTTGGGAGCTCAGTTTAGACAGCACGAGCGCAAACCAGCACAATCAGACGCAACCAAACCGTGGAGCGAAGCGGCAACTGGAGGCGACTGAAATCCAATGGAAATATTTGACAACAAACGTGTCTACGATGACAGCGATGACGAACTTGACCTGATCGCCCCGAAAGCGAAAAGGGCACAGTGGCGGCACCGCCGTGTAGGGCCTCCTTTCCTGAAGTTCGGTAGGCGCGTAAAATATCATGGTGCCGATCTAAACACTTGGATCAACGGCAATCGTGTGGCGACGACCTGCGCCGAAATGCAGCGGTATGGCTGACCTAACACTCTGGTGTTGGGCGCTAGCTCAAATGCTGAAAGGCAGGTCCCAGGATGATTGATCTTGAGAGCTTTAAAGCTGTTCGCATTCAATGGCACAAAGCATTGTTCGCCAGCCCTCTTTTGTCAGGCTCCGAGAAGGCACTTGGTGCCTACTTGGTCAATGTTCGGTTGAACTGGCGCACGGGCCAGCTGAATCCAGCAGTTGCAACGATTGCCCGTGACATGAGTGTTGAACCTCGCACAGTCCAGCGAGCAGTCAACAGCTTAGAACGTCTGGGGTGGTTTAACGCTGATCGCGGAAACGGTCGCAAGCGTTCGACGAACTATCAGATAACGGATGAATCCATCGAGATCGCAGAGCACATCAAGAGGGAAGCATGTGGAAAAAAGGATGACGGATTTGTCACCCTTTCCATCGTCAAACCCTGGCAGGAACGTCGCAATGAGGTGACATCGCTGTCACAGAAACGGCGACAAGAATGTCACTCAAAGAGTATAAGTAAAAATAAAACGAAAACTACGCAGGCTGAGGTGGCTCCATGCAAGTACACGCCTGCGGTTTTCGTTCCCGGTGGGAGCAGCATATTTGAGCGGGAGTGGGATGATCGGCTGGTAAAGTCAGGCCGACTGGAACTCCGGCGCCTTCTCAAAGAGGTCAAGTACGAAGGGAGGCGGGGCTATTGGCTGCCTGCCACTTGGCCTGCTCGCTTGGGAAGCGCAGAACTGCGGCTCCAAATATTGCAACTCGAAGATCTGGCATCACTCCCGAAAGCGGAAGGGATGGCATGAGATGACCGGATCTGAGCAAGGAGCAAGGCGACCCGGTTCTAGGTCTACGACCATCGAACCGGAGCCTTGCGAGGGGCGGCAAGCCTCCCCTTCGAACCCCAACCGGACCGCGCGAGGCGCGGTCGCCTCGGAGAAGCAGGAAGCCGTGTTCTTCTACTGCTCCACCGAGGAAAAGGCGCTGATCCGGCAGGCGGCTGCGGATCGCGGGCTGTCCATGTCGGCCATGCTTCGGCAGCTCGCCACCGGCGCCACTCCGAAACGGCGTAAGCCCGCACCCCGTGTCGATCCTGCGCTCGTTCTGGCTGTGTCCCGCTATGGCGGGAACCTCAACCAGATTGCGCGGTGGCTCAACACGGCAACCCGCGCGGGCCGTGCCAGCGAGGTCGAGGCCCTGCGCGTGGCGGCGGCGCTGGTCGGCATCGAGCGGCAGTTGGCGGAAGTCCTCGCACAGCACCGGAGGTCACGCGGATGCTGATCAAGTTCTTCCCCAACGGCAAAGGCGGCGGTGCGGGGCCGGTCGAATACCTGACCGCCCGCACCGTGCTGGCCTATGACGACAACCGCGATCTGATCCGCGATGCGTCCGGCCAGCCCATGACCGTGACGCGAGCGCCTCTGCCGGAGGTAATGCGCGGCGATCCTCAGGGCATGATCGATCTGATTGATGCTTGCCCGCACCAATGGACCTATCGCGCCGGTGTCGTCAGCTTTGCCCGCGAGGACGCCCCAACCGAGGATCAGCAGCAGGAAGTGATCGACCGCTTCGAGGAGATCGCCTTCGCGGGGCTCGATGCGGATCGCTATGCCTGTCTCTGGGTGCGCCACACCCACGAGGATCGCGTCGAGCTGCATTTCTGCACGCCGCGCATGGAACTGCACAGCGGGCGCAGCCTCAACATCGCGCCGCCCGGCTACGAACGCGCCTTCGACAGCCTGCGGGACCTGATGAACAAGACCCACGGCTGGGCCGACCCCATGGACGTGGAGCGCGCGGCCGAGGTCAAGCCTTTGTCGGAAGCGCCCGACCGCGCCGCCGGGCGCGATGGGCTCCATTCCTGGATCGCCGACCAGATTTCCATGGGGCTGATCGAGGATCGCGCCGGGATGGTCGCCGCCCTGACCGATGCGGGCTTCGAAGTGCCCCGCGCGGGCAAGAATTACCTGACCGTCAAAGACCCCGATACCGAAGAACGGTTTCGCCTGAAAGGAGAGATTTTCCATGAAGACTGGAGAGCCGAAGCAACGGCTGAGCGAAAAGCTGAACGCGGACATGGAGCGGATCAGGGCAGAGAACGCCGCCTCGATCGACGCACAGTTGCAGAGCTTCAGGACCGATTTGAGGACCACTGCCGAAAGCGCGCTGGCTATAATCAAGACCGATACGGAAGGCTACCTGCTACGCGTGAGGAAACACCTCATGCGGCAGAGCGCGAATGCAGCGCGGCCGGAATGGAAAGCGCTGATGTGGCCGACGCTGGTGGCCTGCGGTCTGATGATCAGCACCGGACTTTCGACTTGGTCAGTCATGACCTGGCTGACGCCGAACCTGGAAACGATGGGCCTCAGAGTGATCGAGCGTCCGGAGGCGACTTATCTGATCCCACGCAACGGCCAGACTACGCTAGCCCGTTGTGCGCTAGCGGGCGCGCCCGTGGACTGCCTGAAGATCCTGAAGGAGTGAGAAATGGATGGTCTGACGCCGTTGGAACGCGAATTGCTGAGCTACGTCGAACAGTTGACGGAAGCCTCGAAGGCATCCGCGCAGGAATTAACCGCCTCCGGACAGGACAGGCGGACAGAGCTGGATGGGTTGCGCGGCTCCATGATCGCGTTGCTCAGGTCGCAGCTCTCATTGGTCGCAACCTTGAGCGGCTGGATGCAGGACGGCCCCGACACCGCGCAGGCGCACTCGAAACTCAAGGACAGCATGGCACACGCGTTGGAGGCGCAGAAGCGCCTCGTGACGCGGTGACCGACGAGATCGGGGAGGACGTGCATGGCCTGCGCCATTGATCGGCGCATCCGCACCCCACCGGACACGCAACACTGAACAGGCGACACCGGACACTGAACACGCGACACGCGACACGCGACACGCGACACGCGACCGTGGCCACTCAACAGCGAACAGTCAACACGCAACACGCAACACCGGACAAGCGACAGGCAACACGCAACACCGAACAAGCAACACTGAACAAACGACGGGAGTAACCGCATGATTTATCGAGCTATCCTATTTCTGGCTTTGACTAGCGCTCCGGCGATGGCTGACCAGATCGAGTTGAGCAATTCCATCCAACCCGCAGAGACCGACCGCTACGGTTGCGCGATCCGCCCGCGACCGGAACATCTGACTTTCCGGTCGTTTCGAGATTCATGGCGCTCAGTGGCAGCGGACGACCTCTATAGCTTGAAGCGGCATCAGATGGCGCTGGAGGCCGGTTCTTGCGATTGCGAGACTCTATGGCCCGACTGGGCGATCATCGAGGACGAGTACGCGGAACTGGGTTTTGCCGCCCCGATCGCCACCGACAGCCTGCACATCGCATGGTCGGCGGAAGAGTATTTCCCTGTCATTTCCGATCTTCGGGATCGGTTGCGCACTCAGTGCCAGGAGGCTGAGTGATGGGTATCGTTAACTTTATCGTATCAGCCGCAGACGAGGGTCTCGAGAAAGTGGCTACCTCGCAGTTCGCGGCGGTCGCGGAGGTCTCCGGCACGATAGTTGTCGGGGCCGCGACCCTCGCGATGATCGTTTTGTTTATCAACATGGCATGGCAAATCCGCCCCATGGACGGGAAAGAGCTGCTGGTCTTGTCATTCAAGATCGCTTTGATCAACACATTCGCGTTCAATTGGGCAAATTTTAACTTCGTCAGCGGTCACATAATCGACGGCCTCGATGAACTGGCTGGGCGCTTGGTCGGCTCGGCAATCGGGGTAGACCTCGCGGGACCCAGATATTTCGCCCTTCGTTTTGACCTTCAGCTCGACAGGCTGGCCGAATACGGCAACTCGGCCACATCGCATATGGGGGCGGTCAGCAAGGCTGTGATGGGAGTCTTCTTCATGGCTCTTCTGGCTGTAATCGGCGGCGCGGCGGGCGCTGTTCTCGTTCTGGCAAAGATGATGATGACATTCCTGATAGGTATCGCGCCCATCATGATCCTCTGCTCGATGTTCCCGGTGACGAAGGACTATTTCCACCGATGGGTGTCTTCGCTGGCGAGTTTTGCCCTTTACCCGGTCGTGATGGCTGGCGTTTTCTCGATGGTCTTCGGCCTGGTGAGCCAACTGGTCGGCCAGATCGGATCGCCGGATTCTGTCAAGCAGGTTGGAGCGACGCTTCCCTTTCTGGCTGTAGTCATACTTTCGCTTGTGATGGTCGTGGCGATCCCGTTCATCGTGCCGATGATATCGGGCAACTTGCAGGCAGGCTGGGCGGCCGCAACCGTTGGAGGCAGTGTCCGGCGAATGATGCCGCAATCCCGCCCGATGCAACCGAACCGAATGTCCTCAAACGCAAAGAGCGATGCAAACCGGAGGTTGAATCCAGGAGCGGACGCGTCCCGTTCCTCAGCCGCCGCAACAGATCCTCGCCCTTCGACCGGCACAGGGGCCAAGATGCAACGCTTGATGGACCGTGCCGACAGGTTGAAAAAATGAAGTTCCTTCGCCGGATCGGCCCTCCGATATCTGGAGGTCTCCGGGCCGATCCGGCGAAGCTTCAGAACAGCACATTTATTAGCAGAAATTTCTTCAGTCGGACTGCGTCGCTTTATGACGCTCGTCTTTCTGAGACTGTGTACCCAAGCTCACGTCAGCAAGTGGCGCGTCGTGGTAGGAACGGAGTCTCAGCTGCGCTATGGGCCAATCCGCTATGTTGCCTGGGAACCAGCCGCGGACGCTTTGGCTATACAAATCATCGACGCCTTCTTGAAAGGTGATGTTGAATATCTTTCGCGAGAAGACACGCGGTGCAGTTAGTACCCGAGAAGTGTCAGGCGATGAGAGGCCAAGGGCAGCCTTCAGGAAGCCGTTGATCTCGCCCCGATTTCCCCAAGCTCCTGCTACTGGAGAGACCGCTTCTTCAATCTCCTTGAACATCGCTGCGCCTTGCTCAGTTATGGCGATACACTCAAAAATCATGGGCATACCATCAGATGTCACGGCTTGGACGACATCCGGTTTGCCCCAGCCGACCTGAACCAGCCGTCGAGCTTCGTTTGCGGAAATTTCGCGATCGCGCTTAAGACGAAAGAGCGCAAGGCCGGTAAAATTGAGCTCGACTTGGGCAACGATTTTCTCTGGTGGTAACATTTTGACTATCCGATCCGGAAAGCGGTGACGGTTATGGTAGTCCAGCGGTGACTGGCCACAACTTGCTCGCGCGAACAAAATCGTAACATAAGTTGACCGCTTTCATCTTCCGAAAAATATCCTCTGGGGGAGCGCCGCTAGGCGCTGGGGCAGATCGCCCCTGAAAAAACATCTGAAAAATCGCCTACAGCGATCTTGTATCGCAATATTGAAGCCCTAACGGTCAGGCTGCGAGCCGCTGTACCGTATTCATGGGTGGGCAGCATATGGGGGGCATTGCTTACACTGCGACCGAAAATGCAGACACCAACGGGTTCAATGAGAACCTAACCGTCGAGGCCGATGAGCAAACCCTGTATCTGCGGAGTATGGGGATGGCACACTTCGGCCAAAACAGAGACCAGAAGCTGACGTTTGAGGGTGCGGCAGAAACTTACTGGCAGATGTTTGTGCAGCCACTTCAGTGACAACCGCGACACCTTCAAAGGTTTCTGTTCTCTTTGTTTTCTGATGTTTTCATCAAGGTGGCGAAACCTGCTTGGCGAGATGACGGAAGATCACGGGCGCGAGGCCAGTCTCGGGATCAATCTCGTTGAGGACAATCTTCCAAGACCTGAATACTGCTTCGATGGGTGCCCGATTGGAAACGGTGCCGGTCAGTGGAAAGTTGATCTTGCTCTTCATGGGGCCTCGAGGCTGAGCCGCACACAAGCCATAGGCACCGCTCCACATGACGATATCGCCAATTTCAGGTGAGGCATAGCCTCCCACTTGGATATCGCCAGTGGGGTCGATCACCAGCTTCCAGTCTTGGCCGTAGGAAAGGCAGAGGTCAGGCTTGTGTCCCACATAGTGAATACTGAACAGGTCACCGTCTTGGTCATGCATTGTAGCAAAACCAAGGTCCTGATCGAGCTTGACAACAAGCATGGCGAGTTCGGCCCCCCGGCCAAAGTTGCAGAGACCGATTTCTCCCACTTCGAAGTCGGCCATTGGCTTGAGAGTTGTTGAAAATTGAATTTCCATAGGACCACCTAAACTGGCTGAGGGCAGCATTCCGTCTGCGGATTTCATGCGATGATACTCAAGTATTGATAGATATCCGCGCGACCCACGTAAGCGGCTGCGCTCTAGTCAGGCGCAGAGTTTACGATAGAGGTTTGGTACGAGATTGAACACCTTTTTTCGCCAGCGATTTCTGCGCTCTACAAATTTCGCGGCTTCATGAATTTCCATTTCATAAGGCGATGGACCGCCAAAACCAAGCAGCCAGAACCGTACTCGTATTTGATAAAGTTTAACCCCGTTTTCATCTGAAATAAGTCTTCTTTCGGGCCCGCTATCAGCTTCGAAAGGTAGATATGAATGTTGGAGATTTGCGTAGGCGCGGCGTGCCTCTGGCGAAGCCTTCAACTTGATTACGGAATAAACCCGTTGAGAGGTGATGCCGTCCTCGTGTGCACGAAATTTGGCCACCACGCTTCGATGGTTCCCTTCCGAGATAAACAGCTTTTCTCCATCATCATACAGATGCCACCCGTCGGGGTGGCCAAACTTGATCTCGGGATCGTGGTCGTAGCTCAAAGGATCTTCATAATATTCAGGCCGAAGTTCGAGAACATCCAGCTTGGCAGCAATTTTTTTCGCGTCGCTCAAGAATACCCGCCAGGTCATACCCTGATTGTAGCGAGCATGAGATGTTCCAGCGATTCTTCTTGGGTCAATCGAACAGTCGTCTAAGCGCACTTCTTTTACGACAAAATCGCAAATCTGCCCCAAGTTGAAGGGTTCGATTTTTTCGTCAGCCCAAGCGCTAGCAGTCTCGACCCATCTTTTTCCCGTGGGCGTTGTGACATTCTCTTTCAAATAAGATCCCATTCGAAGCTCAGTCGTATCAGCTTTATTTTCACGCGCCCTCGTACGGCTTTGCCAGCCTTTTTGCGATCAGGTGCCGGTCACGTCTTGGCGATCAATATCGAGCACCGCTCAGTACATACTGTCACAGTCTCGCTGCTGGCGCCCAGCAAAATTGACCGCGTGATCTTAGCAGGACTGAATGTCCATATTGAAAGCTCCGCAAAAGCTGCCGCTCATGAATTACGCAGCTAACGGCAGTTTCGCGCCCTCTTTAAAAATGCTGCGGGCTGCTCCTATGCCTGCACTGTGCGAATAAGGGCGCGTGGTGCCAAATCGTCAAGACGTGCGCCGAGTTGGCAGGTATTATTCTTTCTATGGCGAATGACAGGCTTGCCCTTGCATTGCCGCCATTTGACTTAAGAAAATGCAGCACGATGCACGAATGGCGGCTCTAACAGGCTGTGCCGCTGCATTTGGTCATCGACTGGGTGCCCGGTCTGGGAATGAAGCAACCGAGGTGCCTTGGGTCGCGGGAGTAGCTGAAGGCGCATTGCACATCGTAGTGGAATTTTCGCGGCCGTAGGCGGTGGCAATGTGAACGCCTTGGGGGCACTGGGCGTGACTCCATGGCGAATGCCAATGCGCCGCGTGCAGTATGGTCGCCTGCCTATCGTTTCCGGCATGACGCTTCTTCACTCATTTGGCAAAGATCGACGGCTACTTTGGGCTGGCGGCTGCTCGTTTCGTCTGCAATTGTAGCGTGGGGTGAGGCAAGGCCCTCAATTTATTAGCAAACACGAGGGCGGCAGAAGCGCTGCGCGGGAAGTATATGGTCATGGGGACAAACATGCCGCTAATCGCAATACAAATCGAGGTGGGCGCATGTCTCGGCTGACGGATTTGATTTTGCAAGCGAAGGTCAAGGATGCAGATCTAGGGCGAGAGCTGGAGCGGGAGTTCAAGGCGCTCGCCAGCCGCCGGTCCTTTGGTCTGAATTTTGAACGGCACACACCGGAGACGGTCGAACTGCCCGGACGGCCCATCCGTAAGGGCGACAAGGTGCGCGTGCTTCCGCCCCGTGGCAACACCGACAAGGGCGACAAGCGGTTGTGGAAAGTGGCGCGCACCAACAAGGTAGATGGGCAGCGGGTGGCAGACCTATCCCTGATCGGAACCGATGAGCCGGAGGCGCAGACCGTACCGGTGGAAGACCTGATCGTGGTGGCCGAGTTCCGCGACTACATCTATCCCGGTCTTGTCAGCACCGGAAAGGTGACGCGCGGCGGCGACAAGCCCTTTCATACCGTGATCAACGGAGAAAACTTTCACGCCCTGGAGGCGCTGACCTTCACCCATCGGGGAAAAGTGGACGTGATCTATATTGATCCGCCCTACAATACCGGGGCGAAGGATTGGAAATACAACAACGACTATGTTGAAGGGGATGACCTATATAGGCATTCCAAATGGCTTGCATTCATGGAGCGGCGGTTGAAAGTTGCTCGCGCACTAATGAATCCCACAAATTCAACACTGATTGTTTCAATTGATGAAAAGGAGTTCTTGAGGCTGGGTTTGCTACTGGAGCAAGTCTTTCCCGAAGGTCGAGTTCAGATGGTGAGCATTTTGATCAATCCAAAAGGACAGTCTAGGAACGACTCTTTTGCAAGGACTGACGAATACTTGTTTTTCGTTCTTCTAGGAGAAGCGAAGCCTGCCCCAACAAGCCTCAGCGACGAATGGAGAGCATCAGATAAGCAGTCTTCAACTGATGTTTATTGGCAACAATTGAGGAGGCGGGGATTGCGCGGTGCGGTACGTCGTGAGGATCGACCCGGTTTATTCTACCCGATTTTTGTAAACACTGATGGATCGGGATTACATTCTGCCGGTAAGCCAATTCCACTCAATGAAGAACCTTCTATGGAAAAACCGGAAGGGACAGAAGTTTTGTGGCCGACTCGGGCTGACGGGAGCTACGGATATTGGCAAGTATCACATGAACGTTTGATGGAATTAAACAATATTGGCCTTGTGAGGGCCGCAAAGCCGTCTGTTGGGGCGATTTATTATCTCAAGCGGGGAGAGGCGAAGAAAGTCGAAGATGGGAAATTTCGTATTCTCGGACATCGCAAGGACGGCTCAATAATTGCTGAATCCATTGAAGGTGGAAACCTATTTTTGCCCGGAACCCAATGGAGAATTGGCTCTCACAATGCGGGCGAGTACGGGACTAATACATTAACAGCTTTGATACCCAATCGGCGCTTTCCATTCCCTAAGTCACTTTATGCCGTCGAAGATGCATTGCGGTTCTCTGTTTCTGCTAAACCTGATGCGACCATTCTAGACTTCTTCTCTGGCTCAGGCACGACTTCTCACGCAGTCATGCGCCTCAATAAGCAGGACGGAGGCCGTCGCCAGTGTATCTCAGTTACAAACAACGAAGTGGGCGCTGATGAGCAAAGGGCGCTAACCAAAGACAAGTTGCGCCCCGGCGACGATGATTGGGAAAAGTGGGGCATTTGCGACTACATCACCAAGCCGCGCATCGAGGCGGCGATTACAGGCCAAACACCGGACGGCAAGCCGATCAAGGGCGACTACAAGTTCACCGACGAATTCCCGATGGCCAAAGGGTTCGAAGAAAACGCCGAGTTCTTCACGCTCACCTATGAAACCCCCGTCTCGATCGGCCACAACCGCGCCTTCGCCCGCATTGCCCCGCTCTTGTGGATGCGTGCAGGCAGTGAAGGGCGGCGCATAGACGCCTTGCCAGATGCAGGCTGGGACGTTGTCGATACCTATGGCCTGCTGACCGATTTGGACACCGCTGCGCCCTTCACAGAGGCCGTGGAGGCCGCGGGAGGCATTCGCGTTGCTTACATCGTCACTGATGATGACAGACGCTTTCAATCGGTCGCGCAGCGCCTGCCCGATGGGGTGGAGGCCGTGCGGCTGTATGAATCCTACTTAACCAATTTCCGCTTTGCGATGGGGCGCTGAGACATGAAATTCACGCTCAAGGATTACCAGGACGACGCGGTGGCCCAGGTTCTGGATAGGCTCAAGAAATCCCGTAAACGCTGGCATGACGACAAAGAGAAAAACGCCTTCTCCCTGACCGCCACCACGGGTGCTGGCAAAACTGTCATGGCCGCTGCTGTATTTGAGGCGCTATTCTTTGGATCCGACGATTACGACTTTGCACCTGACCCAGGCGCGGTGGTGCTCTGGTTTACCGATGACCCGTCGCTCAACGAACAATCAAAGTTTCGCCTAATGGAAGCGGCTGATAAGCTGACAGTCTCTGACCTTGTGACAGTCGAGAACACGTTCGGGCGGGAGACCTTCGAGCCGAGAAAGATATACTTCCTCAATACGCAAAAGCTGTCCAAGACTAGTCTGCTTGTACGCGGGCACGATGCGGACGACGCAGGTGTGGAAACGGTGAACGGTACCCCGCTGATGCCGGATGCCCGATCTCATACGATTTGGGACACCATCCGTAATACGGTCGATGACCCAGACCTGACCTTGTATCTGGTGCTGGACGAGGCACACCGTGGGATGCGTGATGCCGCCAAAGGCACAAAGACCATCGTAACACGTCTGATCAACGGAGAAGGCGGCGTGCCGGGTGTGCCAGTTGTTTGGGGGATTTCTGCGACTGTGCAGCGGTTTGATGATGCCGTGAAAGCGATGCAGGACCGGACTGCGCTGCCTAACGTGGTGGTCAACTCTAAGCTGGTGCAGGACTCCGGTCTGTTGAAGGACACGATCAATCTCGATGTGCCAAATGAGGCAGGCGATTTTGCAACTGTGCTGCTCAGGCGCGGAACGCAGAAGCTGCGCGACATTACGAAGGCATGGGATGCTTATGCCGCTGAGCAAGGCGAAAGCGGGATGGTGACACCGCTGATGGTCTTGCAGGTACCCAACACACCGAACAAGGATGATGTTGGGACATGGTTGCAAACTATCTTTGACACTTGGCCGGAACTGCCAGCCGATAGCGTTTACAACGTGTTTGGCGAGAAAAAGACCGAGTCCTATAAGGGCCATTCCGTCCCCTATATCGCGCCTGAACGGGTGCAGGAATCCGACCATGTGCGCATCTTGCTTGCGAAAGAGGCGATCAGCACTGGCTGGGACTGTCCCCGCGCCGAGGTGATGGTTTCGTTCCGCGCCGCCTCTGACCAGACGCATATCACGCAAATGTTGGGCCGCATGGTGCGGACTCCTCTTGCGCGGCGCATCCCCGGAAATGAGCGGTTGAATGCGGTCGATTGCCTGTTGCCGAACTTCAACCAGGCGACGGTTAAGGCGGTTGTCCAGTCGTTGATGACCGGCGGTGATCTGGGCGACAAGCTGCCTGGACGCCGGGTGCTGATCAATCCCAAGGAAATGTCGCCCAATCCAGCGGTGCCGCAAGAGGTGTGGGACAAACTGTTGTCGCTGCCGTCAAAGACCCTACCCAAGAAACAGGCGAGACCGATCAAGCGGTTGACCGGGCTGGCACATGAGTTGGCGGCGGATGCAATCCTGCCGGATGCGGGCAAGGTTGCCCATGCGCATTTGCACGCATTGTTGGACAAGGCTCAGGCTGACTACGCCGAGGCAATCGAGAAAGCGCGGCAAACGGTGCTGAGGGTCGAGGGGAAGACTGGCCGCGCAGCGGTGGGCAGCACCGACATGACCTTTGACGACTTCATTGAAGACGCCGATCTGGCCGTGATCGAAGATGCCTACAAGCGCGCCGCCCGTATGATTTCGCCCGATGTTGCCAAGACCTACAGTGAATTCTTGGCCGAAAAGAACGCGGGCGTTGACGACGAAGAAGAGGCCCTTGTCGAAGCCCATGCAGACGTCGCTGCAATCGGCTTGGTTCCGATGATCAAGGATTTTCTGGAAGCCGAAGCGGAAGCCTTTGCAAATGAATGGCTGACTGACCATGACGACGCAATCAAGGCGCTGAGTGACGAGCGACAGGACGTTTATCGGGAATTGCGTGAGCTGAGCGCGAACCCACTCGATGTTTCGCTAGCCATGCCGCGCAACAGCTTGCAGCCGACCGTTGAAGTCAACGAAGGCGGGAGAGAACAGGTATTGCCGCTATACAATCACCACTTGCTTTGCGACGCAGATGGCAATTTCCCTGCTGCCTTCAATTCGTGGGAATTGGAGGTGTTGACGCAGGAGATCAGGCACGTTGGTTTTCTCGCTTGGTATCGCAACCCTTCATCGGCCAGTGCCGAGTCGTTGGGTATTACATATCCAGATGATGGACAGGAAAGCATCATGAGGCCGGATTTCATATTCTTCTCGAAAGTGGACGACGGAACGGTACAGGCGAACATCGTCGATCCCCACGGCCAATTCTTGGCTGATTCCCTACCCAAACTGGTGGGCTTGGCGAATTACGCAGAGACCTGCGCATTTCATTTTGGACGTATCGAAGCTGTTGCCAAGGTGGGCGACGCATATCGTTCTCTCGACTTGAAGGCCCCAGACGTGCGGGACGCCATCCGCCGTGGGCCAAGCGCTAAGTCATTGTTTGAGGGGGAGAAAGCGAACCCATACCCAGATATCCCGCCTGAAAATCATCGACGCCATTAAATCTTGTGCAACAAAGCCGGTGTGGGTTGATATGTTGCCCCACTGCCAGCAGATTTCGGTCGCTGGCCGCCAGCGTAGGACTTACGACGTGGTGTCGAAGTCCCAAGATTGCTGAGGATCTTCTGGCGGTAAATCGAGGTCAGCCGTCCGGTATGCGTCCAATCCTGCGTGCTTTGCGTAGCTATGTACGTCAGCGTCGTCAGAATAGACGGCATGCACTCCCTCCGCCTTCGCAATTGCAACGATTTGACGGTCAAACTTAATTTTGGTTTTCGTTGCGTCGGGATTTGCTGCATCGATACGGTGGCCGCCGCGCTTGATCGCATCGCTCATGGCGAGGGCCGCTTCAATAGCTGCCTTCTGGTCGAATGGCGCGATCCTGAAAGCTGCTTGTCCGTTGAGGGTGTCGAGGTAGGCCTGCATGGCTCCCCCAGCATGGACCAGCACTTCGCTTAGGACAGGAGTCGGGATAACGATCTTCTCCTTATCAGCTGTGAGGTTTGTGATCAGGTATTCGATCCGCTCAGCCGCTTTTTCTACGGAGATACCAGTAGCAGGGTCAACCGGCGCTTTGGCGTTGGGATCAAGAACAAGCAGCAAGATTGAACTATCGAAAACAACCATTAGTGCAGACCGTTGCCCTTCTCGCGCAGAGCTTTCAGCGCTCCAATCGGATCATCCATACTCGCCCAATCACTGCCCTTGATCTCACGCATCTGGACGATAGTATCTTTGAGATCGTCGGGGGCGAGCACTGTGAAATTATCCACGCGAAACTTTTTCAGAATCCAATGGCCTTCTTGGTCACGAAGCCATCGACCTGTGCCGTAAATACGCACAGGTTCGTACATATGCTTGGCAAGACGGCGAGCAGTATCGCGATTGGTGTCGATGCCGGTATACTTGATCTCACCATTCTGTAGCTGAAGGTGCACAGTTTGATCCGCGCCGCTGACGCTGATCAGTATTCCATCGAGTGTGCCTTCTTGGTTAAATGGCCCATAAGTTGTGGGTCTGGGGCGGTTCACGCCTGGAAAGACGATGATTTCGGCGCTCTCGTCATCGTCTTCGTAGACGAAGCCAGTGGCGTTGTCTTCCGCAAGTAAGCGGTCGATCTCCGTCTTGGCCCTTGTTGCCTCCGGGCTTCCCTCACCCCGCTTCACCTGGGCGATATGAGCTGCAACTTTTGGCACGTCCTCATGGTCGATTCTCGTAACAAGTTGCGTGCTGCCAGGCTTCAGCGTATCGAAGTGAACGGCAGTATCATGACCGAGCATAGCGGCAAGGTTTTGCATGTACTGAGCCAACCGAGCCATCGGAATGGTCTCGGGCGTGTAGGCTTTTATATACAGCGTATAATTCTTGCTCATGGTCTCACTCATCGCGGCCGCTGGGGTTGGGCCGCCGTCCTCATCGTAGCATCTAGAGTTGGCGAATGACAATAAAATCCAATGAAGACATGGATTTAGGAAAGGTCGTTGAAATTCAGAATCTTAGCGCGACCCGTGTGCATAAGTGCGCTATGTCGGGGCGACGCTCCCCCGGTTAGTCTAAGCGTGATTTGGAGGAAAGATGATGGAACGGCGAATGCACCCCGACAGCCATGAGCTACACGACTGGCCCATATACGGCCCCAAGGACCCGGAGATCGCCAATCTGGTTGACGCGCTCGCATACGACCATGGACTCCGTGTTCGAGAGATCGAGGAAGTTATTTTGCGAGCATTACGAGATCGCGTGTCAGCTGAAGAAGCGCGAAGTAGCCACAGCTCTAACTGACGGGCTTTCGTACTTCTGGGTGTGGTTTAAAGTGTGGTATGCTATTTCTGTCAGATTAATTTATCTAGTATTTCCAACTAAATAAATGAAATGTAGCGCACCCTTCGTCTCCGCCACCCACCATTTTGGTTGATTGGCATCCGGTGCTGTTCTACCTTCTAAGGTACTGAATAGACACATCGTTCTACTCACTTTCAATTGCGACCACCTCATATCGGTTACGCTCGGTGGTCTTCATTCCGAACGTGTCTACGATGACAATGACGTTGAGCTGGATCTGATTGCGCCTAAATCAAAGCGTACTCAGTGGCGGCACAAAGGTGTTGCTCCCGCGTACCTGTGCTTTGGACGCCGCATCAAATAGAATGGCCACGATCTGAATTCTTGGGAACAGTGTGCGGGTCGTGATCCCGAGGCCACCTGACGCACAAAGCCCCGCACTGGGCGGGGCCTTACAAAGTACGATCTGCACCATCTTTGTAGCCCGTTCCCGTCCACCTCAACGCCTAGGCTGATTGCTGTGGACTCTTCAGGTTTCGTGTCTTCCTCATCGCCGACGCGGTCATACGGTGATGAGGCTGACGTCTCTTTAATATGTAGGCTGTATCAGGATTTTTTCTTCATCGCGTCCAACAAGGCGGCCCCGAGGGCGCTGTTGCCGCTTGGGGTTGGTGTGCGGTTCTGCGGCGCTGGGGCCTTTTTATGATCTTTGGAGCCGCCCGGTTTTCCACCCGCTTTGCCCGATGGCGCGCCCTGCGGTTTGGCGGCGAATGTCCCGCGCGCGGTAGGCGCATCGCTGCGGCGCCCATCGTTGGCGCTATTGCCGTCTTTGCGCATCGTCAGCCCGATCCGTTTGCGCGGAATGTCGACTTCCGTCACCCGCACCCTCACAACATCCCCGGCTTTCACCACCTCATGTGGGTCTTTCACGAACCGGTCGGCCAGTTGGCTGACATGGACCAACCCGTCTTGGTGCACGCCGATGTCAACGAAGGCACCAAAGGCGGCCACATTGGTCACGGTGCCCTCAAGGCTCATCCCCGGTTTCAGGTCCTTGATGTCCTCAACCCCGTCGGTGAAGCTCGCGGTTTTGAATTCTGGCCGCGGATCACGGCCCGGTTTTTCCAGTTCGGTGAAAATGTCGCGCACGGTCGGCAGGCCGAAATCGCCGGTGACAAACTCCTCGGCGCGCAGGCCTTTGAGGGCGGCGGTCTGCCCCATGATGTCGCGAATGTCACGACCACAGGCCGCCACGATTTTGCGTGCCACATCATAGGCTTCGGGGTGCACAGAGGAGGCGTCCAAAGGCTCCGCCCCATCACGAATGCGCAGGAATCCGGCGCATTGTTCAAAGGCTTTCGGCCCCAAACCGGCAACTTTCAAAAGCGCCTTGCGCGACGGGAAGGCGCCGTGTTGGTCGCGGTGCAAGACGATGGCATGGGCCAAAGACGGACCAAGCCCCGCGACCTGTGCCAACAGCGGCGCCGAGGCCATGTTGAGGTCCACGCCCACCGCGTTCACCGCGTCTTCGACCACAGCGTCAAGCGCCTGCGACAACCGCCGTTGGTCGACGTCATGTTGATATTGGCCAACGCCGATGGATTGCGGCGTGATCTTGACCAGTTCGGCCAGAGGGTCTTGCAGGCGGCGGGCAATCGAGACCGCGCCGCGCAGGCTGACATCGAGATCGGGGAATTCCTGTGCGGCCAATTCGGAAGCCGAATAGACCGACGCACCCGCTTCGGACACGATGACTTTGGTCGGCACTTTGACGCCCTGCGGCAGGCGTTTGAGCGTGTCTGCGACAAGCCGCTCGGTCTCCCGGCTGGCGGTGCCATTGCCGATAGCGATCAGGGCGATGTTATGCCGTCCTATCAATTCGATGAGTTTGGCCTCTGCGCCGCGCACATCCATTTTGGGCTGAAACGGATAGATCGTTGCCGTGTCCAAAACCTTGCCCGTGGCGTCCACAACGGCGGCTTTCACGCCGGTGCGAATGCCGGGGTCCAGGCCCAGCGTGGCTTTTGCACCTGCCGGGGCGGCCAAGAGCAAGTCTTTGAGATTGCGGGAAAAGACGTTGATCGCCTCGTCATGGGCGCGCTGACGCAATTCGCCCAACAGATCGATATAGAGCGAGATCGAAAACTTCACCCGCCACGCCCAACGCGCCACACCGCGCAGCCACTCATCGCCGGGCAATTGTCCCTCTGTGCCCAAAGCTGCGCCGATCATGGCGATGGCGCGCGGTTCGCCCTCCTCAGAATCGGGGCCGATTTCCATCGTCACGATGTCTTCTTTCGCGGCGCGCAGGATCGCCAAAGCGCGGTGGGACGGAATATCCGACCAGCGTTCGCGGTGGTCGAAATAATCGGAAAATTTCGCGCCCTCTTGGTCCTTGCCCGCAATGAGTTTGGCGGTGACAAAGGCCTCGCGTCGCATGAAATCACGCAGCTTGCCCAAAAGATCAGCACGCTCTGACAGTTCCTCGGTCAGGATGTCGCGCGCGCCATTGAGTGCGTCTTTGACGGTGGGCACCGCCTCGGTCACATAGGCTTCGGCCAGGGTTTCGGGCGGAGCCGTCCGGTTGGTATCAATCGCGCGCAGCAAAGGCTCCAAGCCGTTTTCACGCGCGATCATCGCCTTGGTCCGGCGTTTGGGTTTGTAGGGCAGGTAGATGTCCTCAAGCGTCGATTTGCTTTCGGCTCCGGCAATGGATTTGGCCAGATCGGCGGTCAATTTGCCCTGTTCGGAAATGGATTTCAGGATGGTCGCGCGGCGGGATTCCAGATCGCGCAAATAGGTCAGCCGGTCGGACAACATCCGCAATTGCGTGTCATCCAAGCCGCCCGTGACCTCTTTGCGGTAACGCGCGACAAAGGGCACGGTCGCGCCGCCATCCAACAGATCGACCGCCGCGCTGACTTGCGACGGGGCGGCGGAGATTTCAGTGGCGATGGTGCGCGCGATGCGGGCGGCGATGGCGGCAGGTGAGGTGGCCGGTGCGGCGGTGGCGTGATCCAAAACAGGCTCCATGTCTAACAGAACCGCAGTCATACCCGCCTGTCGGGCGAGGCCAAGTCACAAGCCGCGTGGGCCAAATGAAAACACCTGTTGAGGCGGCCCAACCGAGGCTTGCTCGATTGGACCTGAAGACGTGTCGCCCAAAGACCTCAGGCCGGTTGATCGGCGTCCAGTAATTCATTGGCGCGGTTCAAAATCGCCGTGCCATCCAGGCCGCGGTCATTGAGCTTGTCGATCCAGGCCTGATGTACTGGCTGTGCGATCTCGCGCCATGCCGAAATTTCCTCTGCCGCGATCTCACCGATGGTGTTGCCCTGTTTGATCACCACCTCTTTGCCCATCTGTTCAAACGTATCAAATTGGCGGCCAATACGTTGCGACAGCGCGATGCCGGAATGATCGTCGATCACCTTGCGCAGATCGTCCGAGAGGTTCTCATAAACGCGTTGGTTCATCAGCATCGAGAAGGTGTTGGCATACAGCCCACGCGACGCGGGGGCAGGGGCGGATGAGAATTTGGTCAGTTCTTGTAGCTTGAACGCGGGCACCACCTCATAGGGCAGGCAACAGCCGTCGATCACCCCATTTGAGAGGCCAACAACCATTTCGGTCACCGGGAAAAACACCGTCTCCGCGCCCATCAGTTCAAGCAGCTTGCCCGTCGCCTGATTGGGGGCGCGCAGCTTGAGACCTTTGAGATCATCGGCGGTGTGAATAAGCCCCTCGCGGGTGTGGAATTTGCCGCCATCATGGGTGTGAAACCCAAGCGTTTTGGTGCCCGGATATTCATCTTGGCCAAACTCATCCATCAGCTTGTGCATGACCACGGAGGTCTTTTCGGCATTGGTCACCATAAAGGGCAGCGCCAACGTTTCGGCCACCGGGAAGCGATCCGGCGAATAGACCGGAAGGGTCCAGCTTATGTCGCAAATGCCCTGACGGACCTGATCAGGCAACTGACCAGGTTTGCCGCCAAGCTGCATCGACGGGAACAGTTGGATGTCAATCGCGCCCTCGGAGGCGGTGCGAATTTCCTCGATCCAGGGTTCAAAAAACTGCGTGTTCATTGTTGCCGGGGCGGGCAACATCGAATGGAGTTTCAGGGTCACTTCGGCGGCATTGGCGCGCTTCAAAAACGCCGGGGTGGCCAGTGCCGCCCCCATGCTCGCCAAAACCGTGCGGCGGGTGAATGATGTGGTCATGTGGGTCTCCTCCCTTGTGTTCCGACGGCGTTGCGCCGGTCATGCGTTGGTGCGCTTCAATCTGGCCTGCGCTTTGCCGCCTCCTCCTGCGGCAAAGGGGCCGTTTCGGTCAGTCCACGGTAACGGGCAAATGCACCACAAGCCCGTCTAAATCCTCGCTCACTTTGATCTGACAGCTCAACCGCGAGCTGGGCCGCACCTCGTCTTCGGCACAGTCCAACAAATCCTCTTCGCCTTGGCTCGCCTCTCCGGTGCGTGCGTCTTCAATGTAGCAATGGCAGGTGGCGCACATCATTGCGCCGCCGCATTCGGCGAAAATACCGTCGATGCTATGGGCCAGTGCCGTCTGCATCACGCTGTCTCCTGCGCGTGCGCTGACGGTCTGGCTGCGGCCGTCGGGTTGGACGAATGTGATTTTCGTCATGGTTTAGTCCTCATTTAGTGCGTTATATTGATATTAGGCCAATGTGACTGGCAGGTTCAGTGGGCCACGAAAGCCAAAGCCACTCCAAATCACCTCCTTCGGGTCGGTCAGGGCCATGTTGGGAAAGCGCTCGAACAAAAGCGGCAACATGATCTGCCCCAGCGTGCGGCGCGCGACCTGCGCCCCGGCGCAATGATGCGGGCCGCTGCCAAAGGCCTGATGCGGATGTTTGTCGCGAAACACGTTGAACGCCTCGCCATCGGCATAGATCGCCTCATCGCGATTGGCGGAGGCTTGGATGGTCATCACCGTCTCGTTTGGGCCGATCACATGATCGCCGATCTGCACCTCTTGCGTGGTGCGCCGACCCGACACCTGAATGGGCGCGACCCAGCGCACACCCTCCTCGAAGGCGTCAAGCCATGCCTCTTGGCGTTTGACCTCTTCGAGTTGCTCAGGGTTGGTCAACAGCCCGTAGAGAATGGTCGCCAAAGCATCGCGCGGTTCGTTGATGCCGCCGCCAATGGCGATTTTGATATTGGCGTACATCTGACTGACCGGGATCGGCATTTTCGCATTCAACATGACGGAAAAGGCCGAATTGTTTGGCGCGGCGATGTGACGGGGCATGACCTGTTCGAACAGCGCGTTCATTTCGGCATTGGCCGCGTCGGAGAGGGCAAAAAGTTCAGGGTCATTGCCAAAATTGCCCGCCCCGTCGATCAGGCGCTGGGACCAGCGTTGCATCTGTTCGTCCGTGGCCTCTTCCAGCCCCAACATATGCGCCAGAATGCGCGCGGCGATCGGGCCGCAAAGGTCGGCAAACAGGTCCACCGTCTCACCTTTGGGCAGGCGCGAGACATAGTCTTCTGCCAGTTTGGTATAAAGCTCGGCCCAGTCGGTGCGGATCACTTTCGGCGAAAAGGCGGGCTGCATCGCCATGCGTTCGGCCCGGTGTTCGTCACCATCCTTGCGCATCAATGTATGGGCCTGAAACGCCGGTTTCATCGGAGTCATTGGATCATCCGAGCTGAAAATCTCCGGGTTTTCCTTGATCCATTTTGTGTGCTCAAACCGGGTGACGAAAATCCGATTGGTCTGCGCCACGCGCACCACAGGCGTCTCGGCCCGCATTTGGCGATAGATCGGGTATGGGTCTCGGGTGAGATCGGCCAATGTGACCGCCTCATTCACGGGAATGTCCAACATCAACAGATCTCCTCCCAAAGCTGTGATCCTGTCAGGAAAGCAGGGCAGAGTTCATCAATCAATGCGATCAATTTGATTTCACATATCTACCAAATAGATTTATAAAACCGCTCAACCATGGCCCAAAGGAGCGTGACGTGAGCAAGCCCATCGACCTTCTCGCCACAGATTTTCGCGCCCTTGATGTGTTGGTCCGGGTTTACCGCTTTGGCTCATTCACGCGCGCCGCCGAAGATCTTGAGATGAATCAATCGGTTGTCAGCTACACCATCGATAAGCTCAGAGGCGTGTTCGACGATCCACTGTTTGTTCGCGAGGCGCGTCGGCTGATCGCGACGCAGCGCTGTGAAGAGGTGGTGGCGGAGGCGGGTCAGTTGTTGGAACGGTTTTCCCAACTGACGGCCAATCGCGATTTCGATCCGAAAGAAAGCACTCAGACGGTGACCATCGCTTGCAACTACTATGAGCGCGAGTTGATCATTCCGCACCTGGCCCATTTGATCCGCGCCGAAGCGCCGAACCTCAAAATCGAGATTATCGATTCTTCCTATCTCGGCCATGATAAACTGTTGCGGATGGAGGCGGATTTGCTGATCGGTCCCTTCGTTCAACTGGGGGCCGCGTTTTATACGCGCACGCTCTATGAGGACCATTATGTTTGCATGATGGACCCGGCCCATCCAAAGGCCAAAACGGCGCTGACGATGGAGGATTACCTGACCCTCGATCACGTCTACATCACCTACGGCGGCAAATGGAAATCGGGCTATATGCAGACCTTGGAACAAGAGGGTCACGAGATTTCCATCGCGATGCGCACGCCCAGCCCGGCGGGCATTCAAAGTCTGATCAAAGGCACCGGACTTGTCGCGACGGTGCCCGAGCGCCTGTCGCGCAAACTTGGGACGGGGCTTTTCATTGCGCGTTGTCCGGTGCCAACACCGGTGCAAATTCAGATGGTGTGGACCGCGCGCACCCATGCCTCGCGGATGCACAAATGGCTGCGCGATCTGGTGGTGCAAAGCGCGCGCAGGATGTAGTCCGCGGACAGTTAGACCGGGTTTTTGAGCCGGTAATCCAATTTCGGACGGCTCAGGCCCAATAGGCGGGCGGCGGCGGAGACATTGCCATCGGCCTCTGCCACCGCCCGCTGTTCGATCCGCGACACCAATGCATCCACACCGATCCCCGCCTCAAAGAGTGGCACAAGCTGATCCCAAAGCTCGACAAAATCATCCTCGCCCTGCGACAGTGAGGGGGCCGAAGGCCGTGGATCAAGTCGCGCGGAGTCGAGATCATTGCGGTCAATCACCGGCGGCGCGGCGGCACAGAGCGCGGCGCGCATCAGGGTCGCACGCAATTCGGGCAGGTTTCCGGGCCAAGCGGCGGTGCGGATGAAAGCCTTCGCCTCTTCTGTGAGCGAGGGTGCCTCAAGCCCCGGTTTTGGCCGCATCTGGGCCAGATAACACTCTGCCAGATCGGCAAGGTCATCCGGGCGCGCGGACAGCGGCGGCATTGCGGCAGGCAGGACAGAGAGCGCGTACATCAACTCGGACCGCAGCGCCGTGTCGCGCCTTAACAGTTGCAGCGGCAGATGCGATAACCCGATGACAAGAAGGTTTTCAGGGGGGATGCCATCGGTTTTGATCATGTCGATCAACGCCACCTGAAGATCATCCGCCAACGCGTCGATCCCCTCGATGATCAACGTCTGCCCGCGCACGCCGGGGGCGGAGATGGTTTGGCGCAGGCTGTCCAAAAGCGCGGGCAGCTGTGGCGATGTGGCGTGACAGCGGTGGGTCTTGCCGTGACCAAACCGCGCGACATGGAGCCAATCGGCGGCGATGCGACAGCCCGCCCCCTCTGGTCCGGTGATCAACGCGTTCAGCCCAGCGTGAGCGATTTTTTCCAATGTGTGACGAACGGGAGCGACAACCCGGTCTTCCAATCCCGCGCCCTCCATCGGCGCGGACTTGCCCGCAGCCTTTCGGAGGCGCGAGGGCATTTCGGCCCGGTTGACCAAGACCTCATCCAGGAACATCCGAACAAAGGGATCATCCTTGCCCCAACCGTCCACGGTCTTGCCCACCACGCGGCAGGATTTGTCACCCATCGCCGCACAGCTCACCTCTTTGTAGAGCACGAGTTTGCGAAAAAAGACGCTGGCGTAACCTGCCGCATAGCCGGTTTGGGCCCAGCAGACCGGGGCAAGCGCGCGCCCGTGGCGGCGTTGATATTCGACGGCTTCGACGGATTGATGCCATAGGAAGTCACCGGAAAACCGATCTGTTTTGAAATCAAAGTCGTTGTGCAGGGTCTCTACCCGCACGGTGCCCGTCACCATATGTAGCCGAGTTCCGGCGGTGAATGCGTCGCCAATGTCCAGATTCGGCCAGCCTTGGCGAATGAATTCCGCATCCTCGCGCCCGTTGCGATAGCCCAAGCGCATCAGGAGCACCTTGGCCTCGTGTTCGCCAAACCGGCGGACCAATTCGTCCTGAAGGTCGGCGCCAAAGGTCGCGCGAGACAGCACCATCCGTGCGCCATGTAGCTCAATCGCGCCTTTCGAGGGGCTGAACTCAAGCGTGTCGATCAGGTCCGCCAGGGTCGGACGGCCCCCGCGGTGGAGGAGTTGTTCTTCGTCATCTGATGTTTTCATGACGGGATATTACGCAAATGATAAAGTCATTTCACCATATAATTAATCTGCACCGCAGAAAGACTGCGACATTCTGGCACAATGCGAAGTTTTTATCGCAGGTAACCCCATGACATAAATCGCAATTCCTGGGCATTTTGCCCGTGCTGCAAAGCGGCGTAAATTATTTGCTTTGACGCAAATCCTCCCGACCGATCTGTTGAGTGCTGCCCTTGAAAACGGGCGAAAGGGAGGACTTATGACACAGCAAAACCTTATCACGAAACTGCCGCCGGAGCCGCATGAGGCGATGATCAATCGCTTTGGCAAAGAAGGGGCGTTCATCCCCGGAGATGACAAAAATAACCCTTGGGTGCCGTTTGGCGACAGTGCCGCGATCAAACATCTGGCCTTTGATGTGCGCAGCAATTCGGTGGCCAATATTCTCTGGGTCAAAGGCGGTGGACGGATCGGCACGCACAAACATCGCGGTGTCGTTTCGGCGGTCACATTGGAGGGATCTTGGGGCTATTACGAATACGACTGGATTTCTCGTCCGGGCGATTTTGTTTATGAATTGCCGGGCACGGCGCACACGCTCTATTCCGACGATCCCAATGGCATGAAGGCGCTGTTCTGGATCAACGGGGCGATCGAATTTTTTGACGATGAAGCCAAGTATGATTTCACGGCGGATGTGTTTTGGTTCATCGACCATTACGTCAAGCATTGTGAGGCCAATGGCCTAGAGATCAACAAAGATATGTTCATCTGATCCTGCGGGACCGAAGGGAGGAGACCGCATGTCTTTGGAGAGCATGTTCGATGTGGCAGGCAAATCTGTCCTTGTGACGGGGGCCGCTTATGGCTTGGGTCGGGCCTATGCCGAGATCATGGCCGCGCAGGGCGCGCATGTGAGTTTGCTTGATCTGAACGCGGATCAGCTTGCGCGCACCGTGGCGGAGATCGCCGCCACAGACCCGCGCGGCACGATCCACGCAGAGGTGGTTGACGTGACCGACCGCGCGGCAATGGATGCGGTGTTTGACACCGTCTCAGTGCGTCAGGGCGGCATCGACGTGGTGTTTGCCAATGCGGGTGTGGATGCCGGGCCGGGGTTCTTGACCCCCGAAGGCCACCGCAACCCGGACGGCGAGATCGACAATCTCGATGACGCCCATTGGGATAAGGTGATCGGGATCAATCTGACCTCGATCTACTACACGATGAAACTTGCCGCCCGGCATATGAAACGGCAAGGACGCGGCGGGTCGATCATCGCCACCTCGTCAATTGCGGCCTTTTATGTCGATGGCATCGTCGGCACGCCCTACATGCCCGCAAAGGCCGGGGTCAGCCATCTGGTCAAACAGTTGGCGATGGAGCTTGGCCGCTACGGCATCCGCGTCAATGCGATCTGTCCGGGGCCGTTCATCACCAATATTGCCGGGGGGCGGATGGCGAATGCGGAGGATCGTCAGGCTTTCGTTCGCTGGTCCTGTCTGGGCCGTGTGGCCGAGACCGAGGAGATCAAGCCGCTGGCGCTTTATCTGGCCTCGAACGCCTCCGGCTATGTCACCGGATCGCAAATGGTGATCGACGGCGGGCTGATCCTACGCCCCGCGCCGGAACTCGACTGACCACGGCGTGCGGCCCGCGAAGGCCGCCCGCCATACAGCACGACATAGCACAGGCGTCACGACCAAGGGCTTGGAGGAGCTCCGTGACGCATAAAATTAAGGGAGGACCTAACATGACACTGAACATCCATCCGCACAGCCATCTTGACCGGCGCAGCCTGCTTAAGGGGTTGGGGGCGGTCACCGCCGCCACCATCGCACTGCCCCATGCGGCACGGGCCAAGGGGGCAAAGACCATCAAGATCGGGGTGATCAGCCCGATGACCGGACCGCTGTCGCTGTTTGGCGACACCGATGATTATACCGTCACCAAGATCATGGATTTGGTCAAAGACGGGATCGAGATCGGCGGAGAGACCTATAATGTTGAAATCCTGTTGCGGGATGCGCAATCGAACCCCAACAAAGCCGCCGAACTCGCTGGTGATTTGATCCTCAACGACGAGGTGCATTTTATGCTGCCCGCTTCGGCCACAGACATCAACAACCCGACCGCAGATCAGTGCGAACTCTACGGCGTGCCCTGTATCTCGTCGAACTCGCCCTGGCAGGCCTTTGTCATGCCGCGTGGCGGGGCCGAACAGCCGTTCGATTGGACCTACCACTTCTTTTGGGGTCTTGAGGACGTGTTGGGCACGTTCACCGGCATGTGGAAATCCATCGACACCAACGGCAAGGTCGGGATGCTGTTCCCACGCAACGCCGACGGTGAAACCTGGGGCAGCGACGAATACGGTCTGCCGCCTGCCGTGCGGGCCGCGGGCTTTGAGGCCTTCGCGCCGTCGATGTTTGAGCCGCGCACCAATGATTTCTCCGCCCAGATCGCAGAGTTCAAAAACAACAATTGTGAGATCGTCGGTGGCATCACCTATGTCGCTGATCTCAAAACTTTTATCACCCAGTGCAACCAGCAAAACTATCACCCCAAAGTGGTGACTGTGGCGGCGGCACTTTTGTTCCCGTCCGGGATCGAGGCGATGGGCGATTTGGGCGTGGGGATGTCCTCTGAAGTCTGGTGGACGCCTGCCTTCCCTTACACCTCTTCGCTAACTGGCCAAACCAGCCGCGACATTGCAGATGCTTGGGAGGCGGAAACCGGCAATCAATGGACCCAACCTCTGGGCTATGCGCATGCGCTCTGGGAGGTCGTTCTCGACACCCTCAAACGCTCTGAGGACCCGCTGGACCGGGCGGCCAACCGCGATGCGCTCAAATCCACCGATCTCGACACGCTTGTTGGCACCATCCGCTTTGGCGACGGCCCGCATCCGAACATCTGCAAAACGCCGATTTTTGGCGGCCAATGGGTAAAAGGCGAAACATGGCCGTTCGATCTCAAGATTGTGGACACGTCGCTTCGTCCCGATGTGCTTCAACCCGAAGCGGCGATGCTTCCGCTGGACTGGTCATAAGGCGCAGCCATGACAGATCAGGCGATTTTGTCAGCGAAAGGGCTGACCAAGCGCTTCGGCGCACTCACCGTGGTGGAGGACGTCAGTTTTGACGTTGGCCGCGGTGAGGTGCTGGGCATTCTCGGGCCGAATGGCGCGGGAAAAACCACGTTGTTCAACCTGATCAGTGGCGATTTGGCCGCGAATGGGGGGGAGCTGTCTTTGGACGGCTCTCCACTGCGGGCCGAGCCACCGTTCAAACGCTGTAAACGCGGGATCGGGCGCACCTATCAGGTGCCCCAACCCTTTGGTGCGATGACAGCCTTTGAAAACCTGTTGGTCCCGGCGATGATGAGTGCGCGGATGAGCGAGGCGGAGGCCAATGACCATTGTGCCGAGGTGCTGCGTGACTGTGGGCTGTTGCCCTATGCCAACACGGCGGCGGGCAGTCTGACGCTGTTGAACCGCAAACGGCTTGAACTGGCGCGTGCACTTGCGGGGCGGCCCAAACTTTTGCTGCTCGACGAGATCGCGGGCGGTTTGACCGAAGCGGAAGGCGCCGAACTGGTCGGCTTGGTGCGCCGGGTGCGCGACCAAGGCGTGACCATCATTTGGATTGAACATGTGCTGCACGCACTCATGGCGGTGGCGAACCGGGTCATGGTGCTCAATTTTGGCGTCAAGATCGCCGAAGGCACCCCCGACGCCGTCATGCAAGACGCCGAGGTGCAGCGCGTTTACATGGGGATCGAAGCATGAGTGACACAGCCATTTTATCGACGCATGGCCTCACAGGAGGCTACGGCGATTTTCAGGCGCTGTTCGGCATCGACATGCACATTGATGCGGGCGAGGTCGTTGCCCTGATCGGTGCGAACGGAGCCGGGAAATCGACGTTTCTGAAATCCATTTTCGGGCTTTTGCCGGTGGATCGGGATATGGTGAAATTCGAAGGCAACCCTGTTGGTGGGACGCCCGCCCATATGATGGTTCGGCGCGGCATCGCCATGGTGCCCGAAGGACGCAGGCTTTTTGTCGGCATGACGGTCGAGGAAAACCTGCGCATCGCGATTGACAATGCGCGTCTGCCGGAAGGCGAGGGGCCATGGACCCGCGGGCACCTGTTCGATCTGTTTCCGATCCTGCGCGAAAAACGGCGGCAACCGATTGAAGATCTGTCCGGCGGACAACAGCAAATGGTTGCGATTTCGCGCGCGCTTTTGTGCCAGCCCAAGGTGCTGTTGTGCGATGAGATCAGTCTGGGTCTTGCGCCCAAAGTGATCCGCGAAATTTACGAAATCCTCCCCGAAATCAGCGCCTTTGGCACCGCCATTGTGCTGGTCGAACAAGACGTTGGCCTCGCGCGGGAGCCTCAAATCGGCTGTATTGTATGCTCGAAGGACGCATCACACTGACCGGCGTCTCACAGGACATCCCCCGCGATGCCATCGCGGCGGCTTATTTTGGAGCGTCTCATGCAGTGGCTTGATGCAGTGATCCAGGGCGTCCTTTTGGGCGGAATGTATGCGCAATATGCGCTGGGCATGGCGTTGATGTTCGGTGTGATGCGGATCGTCAATATCGCCCATGGCGATGTGATGATCCTCTTGTCTCTCATCGCCGTCTCATTGGCTGGGGTGCTGCCCTTTGGCAATCTCGGGCTCATCGTTGTGATCGTGCCGATCGCGGTGGTGATTGGGTGGATTTTACAAAAGTTCATCCTGAACAAAGTGGTCGGCGCCGATCCTTTGCCCTCGCTCATAGCCACCTTCGGCCTGTCCATCGCCTTACAGAATTTCATGTTGGAACTCTGGTCGGCGGACACGCGCAGCCTGCCCAATTCCGACATCGCCAGCGCGAGTTTTCAGATCGGTTCGATCTATGTCGGCCTCTTGCCGGTGATCGTTTTGATCACGGCCCTCGTGCTGACCGGCGGGTTGGACGCGGTGCTGCGGTTTTCACGCTTTGGCCGGGGCCTGCGCGCCGCGGCCGCCGACACGGAAGCCGCCGCGATGACCGGGGTCGATCCCAAACGCATTTATGCCATCGCCACGGCCATTGCCGTTGGCATTCTGGGGCTGGCCGCCGTGTTTGCCGCATTGCGTGCCACGGTCTCGCCCTCTGATGGCTCGGCTCAGTTGATCTACGCGTTTGAAGCGGTGATCATCGGTGGCATGGGGTCGGTCTGGGGGGCGTTTTGGGCGCGATGGTGCTTGGCGTGGCTCAGGCCATCGGTCTTCGGATTGATCCGGGCCTGGGCATTCTTTTCGGACATCTCGTCTTTCTCGCGGTGCTGGCCACACGGCCCGAAGGCATCATGGCGCGCAAAAAATGAGGCAGGGACACATGACATCAAAAACACATCACACCGAGGTCGTCCGCGCAACCCGATCCAGCCGGATCGCCATGACGCTGTGCCTCGCTCTTCTCTTGGCCCTCATCGCCATGCCGTGGTGGGCCAGTTCCGGCAATATCCGCTGGGCCATCGAACTGTCCTGCTACATCGCCATTGCCCAGATGTGGAACTTGCTGGCCGGTTATGCCGGGCTGGTCTCCGTCGGCCAACAGGCCTTTATCGGCGTCTCGGGCTATCTGCTTTTCGTTCTGGCGCAGAATTTTGGCGTGAACCCTTTTGTCGCCGTCCTCTTGTCGCTGATTGCGCCTGCGATCCTAGCGGTGCCGACCTACCTGTTGCTGCGGCGTCTGGACGGGCCGTATTTCGCCATCGGCACATGGGTCGTGGCCGAAGCGGTGCGGTTGGCGACCTCGAACATTGATTATGTCAACGCGGGGGCGGGTCTGACCTTGCGGGTGATGACCCAATATAGCCAGCATGAGCGCGAGGTCGGCTTTGTCCTGCTCTGTGCGCTCCTGCTGCTCACCACCATTGGCGGCAGCTATTGGTTGTTGCGTTCGCGCATTGGGCTTGCACTGACGGCGATGCGTGACAATCCAGTGGCCGCTGCCAGCCAAGGCGTCAATGTCGGTCGGTTGCGGTTCTACATCTTTATCGCGGCGGCGGTTGGCACAGGCTTTGCCGGAGCGATCTATTATATGGCGCAGCTTAGGATCACACCGTCGGCGGGCTTTGATCCGTTCTGGGGCTCGATGTCGATTTTCATCGTCATGGTGGGTGGCATTGGTGCGATTGAGGGCGTGTTGATCGGCGCGTTGATCTATTTCCTCGCCGACCGCCTGTTTGGCGAATTCGGCTCGGCCTATTTGATCGTGCTGGGCCTGCTCACCTTGGTGATTGCGCTCTACGCGCGGGGCGGGGTCTGGGGTCTTCTCCAAAAATGGGGAGATCACGCGTGGTTCCCGGTTCGGCGTAAATTGATCGTGGAGGAAAACCCATGAAAGCTGCCGTTTTCAAGGTCTTGGGCCAACCTCTGTGCCTCAATGAGGTGGCGCAACCCGAGGCGGGGCGTGGGCAAGTGCTGCTCAAAGTCTGCCGATGTGGCATCTGTGGCTCGGATTTGCACATGACCGAAGACGCCACCTTTGGCCTTCAGGGCGGCGAGGTGATTGGTCATGAATTTTCGGGCGAAGTGATCGACGTGGGCGCGGGTGTGACCCACCTCAAACCCGGCGATCACGTCTCGGCCGCCCCGCTCAAAGGCTGTGGCACCTGTCCCGCGTGCCTGCGTGGCGAACCGGCGTGGTGTTCAAAGTTTACCCTCATTGGCGGCGGCTTTGCCGAATATGCCGCGCTGGATGAAATGCAGTGCCGCAAATTGCCGTGGGGTATTTCCGCCACTGACGGCGCTTTGGCCGAACCTCTGGGCGTGGCGCTGCATGGGATCATGCGGGCAAAGATGAGGCCGGGGGCGCGCGTGGCGATCGTTGGGGCCGGGGCCATCGGGCTTGCCGTGGCATTTTGGGCGCGTCGCATGGGCGCGGCCTGCGTCGTCGTGGTCGACATGCATGATCACCAACGCGAGCGGGCCATGCAACTCGGCGCGACGGATTTCATCGTGTCAGACCCGGAGCTTGCTCACAAACTGACCCAGGCCTGCGACGGCCCGCCAGAGATGGTGTTTGAATGTGTTGGAAAACAGGGGCTGATTGACCATTGTGTCGACCTTGTTGCCCCACGCGGAAAGGTCGTTGTTCTGGGGCTGTGCACCGCTCCCGATCACATGAACAGCTTTCGCGCCATCTCCAAAGAAGTCGAGATCGTGATGTCGGTGTTCTTCAATATGTCAGAGTTTGAAATGGCGATCCGCGCGCTGGATGCCGGAACCTATGCGCCGCAACATTTGATTTCGGACACGGTGACGCTCGCTGAGATGCCACTGGCGTTTGAGGCGCTGCGTCAGCGCACGACACAATGCAAAGTGATGGTCGATCCAAGTGCTGGCTGACATAGGGTCGGTGAACCCGGCAGACATGTCGATGCTACGTGTGTTTAAAGAGGAGAAGCGCCCGCATTCGGGCGTTTCATGTCGCGTTTGAGCCAGGTGAGGCACGCGATCAGGTGCGGGTGATGCGCGCGCTCTTCAGGGCGCAAAACCCAATAGCTCTCGGGGGACGTCACCGCTGGCCCAAATGGCTCCCAAAGTCGCCCTTGGCGAAGGTCGTCTTCGACATAAAGCCGCGGCACCACGGCCAATCCGAGCCCAGCACGGGCTGCTGGGGTAAGCAGGCCACTGTGGCCCAGCCGCACGCCCCGGATCGCGCCGCTGTGCGCGGTGCCCGAGAGGCGCAGCCATGTCATCCAAAGACTCGGACGGGCGGCATTTTGCAGCGTGGGGATCTGTGCGAAATCGAGATGATCCAAAGGGGCGCCGGGCGAGATCAGCGTGGGAGCGGCGACGACGGTGAGTGTTTCGGCGCAGAGCCGATCACTGCGTACATCAGAAACCGCACCGGTGCCTCGCACAATGGCCAGATCGGCGGGAGATGTGGAAAAGTCACAGGCCCCCTCCGCCTCTATCACCTCTAAAATAACCTCTGGGTGGGCGGCGAGAAATCCGCCGAGCCGCGGAAAAGCCAACATGCGGCAAACCCGGGACTGGTCTGAAGAATCAAAGCCTCTTCGCGCCGTTGCCCGCGCACAGCATCCAGCGCCGCTTTTTCCAATCTGGCCAAAAGCGGGTCAATCTCGCGCCAATACTGCGCCCCCACCTCGGTCAGCACCAGCCGCGATCCAATCCGTTGAAACAGGCGCACCCCGAGAAACTGCTCCAGCGTGCCGATCTGTCGGCTCACCCCGCTTTGGGTGAGGCCAAGGTCTTCGGCGGCGCGGGTAAAGCTGCGATGGCGCGCGGCCAGATCAAAGCACTCAAGTGCGGAGAGGGAGGGGATGAAACGGCGCAAGGACGCGCTCCTTTTGGAACAGGCATGGTGAAGATTATCATGAGTAAAAGTCATGACAGAATGTACATTTCAACCATTTTATTTTCTCTACCATGTGTCATTGTCATGAAAGATGTCCGGTCGTGCCACAGGCAAAGGGACCACATCACAGTCTTTCTGATTTCAAATGGACCCGTCATGACACAGCCGCAGGGCAAACATATCGCCGTCATCGGCGCCGGAATTGTCGGCATCAGCACCGCCGCTGCACTTCTGAAAGATGGGCACCGTGTAACGGTGATTGACCCGGCCTCGCCCGGAGGCCCCCATGCCGCCAGCTATGGCAACGGCGCGTTCATCAGCCCGGCGTCGATCCTGCCGGTGTCGCAACCCGGTCTGTGGCGCAAAGTGCCGAAAATGCTGGCCGATCCACGCGGGGCTTTGACCATCCGCTGGCGTGATCTGCCTGCGTTGATGCCGTGGCTTGTGCGGTTTCTCTGGGCCGGGGCGACCGGGGAGAAAGTGGCACGGACGGCGCGTGCACTCTCCAGTCTTTTGGCGGATGCGCCGCAGCGCCATGCCGATCTGGCCGCCCGTGCGGGCCTGTCGGATATGATCGTCCAAAACGGCTTGCTCTACGCCTTTCGGGAGCGGGCGGAGTATGAGGCGGAGGCGTTTGGCTGGGGGCTGCGCCGCGACACTGGCGTGGCGATGGCTGAGATTGAGGGGCAGGCTTTGCGCCGCGCCGCCCCCGCGCTTGATCCTGCGTATCGGTTTGGCGTCCTGATCAACGACGGGGCGCATTGCACCGACCCCGGCGGCTATGTGGCCGGGCTTGCCGACTGGCTAACCGGGCAGGGCGTGGTGGTCCGGCGGGACCGGGTGATCGGGTTTGACCTCTGCGTGGGGCGATTGCGCGGGCTGCGCTGTGCCGATGGCAATCTGGCCTGCGATCTGGCGGTGATTGCGGCGGGTCTGGCCTCCGCTCCGCTTGCCGCGTCCTTGGGAGACCCGGTGCCTTTGGCCGCCGAGCGCGGCTATCATGTGGAGCTCAGAGAGGCGCCGTTCACGCTCGACATTCCGATCATGCCGCAGGATGGCAAAATGGCCAATGTCACCACCCGTGGCGGCCTGCGCGCCGCAGGACAGGTGGAACTCGCCGCGCCAGATGCGCCGCCAAATTGGGCGCGGGCCGAAATCCTTTTTGAGCATCTGAAACAGAGCTACCCGGCTCTGTCAGGGGCGACAGTTTCACAGGCGGCGCGCTGGCAAGGCAATCGGCCCTCGACGCCGGACGGCAAGCCCGTGATCGGTCGATCCACCCGGTCCAAAGATGTGGTCTACGCCTTTGGGCACGGCCACATCGGCCTCGCATCGGCTCCGATGACCGCGGCGTTGGTCGCGGATTTGGTCGCTGGACGCCACCCCGCCCGCGACCTAACGTCTTTCTCACCGACCCGCTTTTCCCTGAGACAAAGAGAGACCCGATGACATCCTCCAAACCTCTGACCGCTTTCGGTCCTGATTTCACCTTTGCCTATGATGATTGGCTCGCCCATCCGGCCGGGTTGGGCACCGTGCCGGGTGACAGCCATGGTGCGCAGGTGGCGATCATCGGGGCTGGTGCCGCAGGCGTGATTGCGGCCTATGAGCTGATGAAGCTGGGACTGCGCCCGGTGATTTACGAGGCCTCGCGTTTTGGCGGGCGGCTGCGCTCTGAGGTGTTTGATGGCACCCAAGATGTGATTGCAGAGATGGGAGGGATGCGGTTTCCGATCTCGTCCGCGAGCTTTTATCACTACCTAAACTTGATGGGATTGCAGACAAAACCTTTTCCAAATCCGCTCACAAAGGCCGCAGGGTCCACTGTGATCGACCTTGAGGGCGAGACGCTTTTCGCGCGCGATCTCAATGATTTGCCCGATATGTATCGCGAAATTGCGGCAGCTTATAGCGATGCTTTGGAGCAGGGGGCCGGTTTTGGCGCGTTGCAAGCGGCCATTCGGAACAAGGACGCAGCGCAGGTCAAGGCGCTCTGGGATCCCATCGTAGAGGCCTGGGATGAGCGCACTTTTTATGACTTTGTCACAAGCTCGCAGGCCTTTCAAAACCTGAGCTTTCGCCATCGCGAGGTCTTTGGCCAGGTGGGATTTGGCACCGGCGGTTGGGATTCAGATTTCCCCAATTCCATGCTCGAAATTCTGCGGGTCAATCTTTTGGGCTTCGATGACGATCAACGCTATGTGGTCGGCGGGGTCGAGAGTGTCTTGCGCCGTCTTTGGACCGCCACGCCGCCCTGCGCGCATTGGCCGGAGGGCACCTCTTTGGCCTCTCTGCATGGTGGCGCAACCCGGTCTCGGGTGACGCATATTTCCCGTGCGGCGTCTGACACATCCTTCACGGTGCGCGACCAATGGGACAACGAAGTCGCCTATGAGGCGGTGCTCGCAACCTGCCAGAGTCACCTTTTGACCACCGCGATTGATGTCGAAGAAGACCTGTTTGCCCAACCGCTTTGGATGGCACTTGATCGCACGCGCTACATGCAGGCGGCGAAGACATTTGTGATGGTGGATCGACCATTCTGGAATGACATTGACCCGGCGACCGGGCGACCTCTGTTGTCGATGACGTTGACCGACCGGATCACGCGGGGCACCTATTTCTTTGACAACGGGCCGGACGCGCCGGGGGTGATCTGTCTGTCTTATTCCTGGATGACGGATGCATTGAAGCTTCTGCCGTTGTCGGATGAAAAGCGGGTTGATTTGGCCTTGAACGCTTTGGAGAAAATCTATCCCGGCGTGGATATTGCCTCTCATATTCGTGGCGTGCCGAAATGCATCAGTTGGGAGGCGGACGAGAATTTCCTTGGGGCGTTCAAGGGCGCTTTGCCGGGGCATTATCGTTATAATCGCCGTGTCTATGGCCATTTCATGCAGGCGGATCAGCCCGCCGCACATCGCGGTATGTTCCTTGCGGGCGACAGTGTGAGCTGGACGCCAGCATGGGTCGAAGGCGCGGTTCAGACCGCTTTGAACGCGGTTTGGGGCATCATGACCCACTTTGGTGGGGCCTCAAATGCGGTCAATCCGGGGCCGGGCGATGTCTATCAGGATCAGGGTCCGGTGGCCCTGTCTCAGTAGCGAAACAGGACGTTTTTGCCAGCCGTTTTACCCCTAAGTCCGCGACGGATTTAGGGGTGTTAAATGTGATTTAAGATGTTGTTTTTTATTTACAAAAATTCATTTTGATGGTTGTTTTGGTGAGCTTTCCTCCTGACAAAAGGCCCGCCTCCATGACCGAACATCACAGTGCTTCGCAGCGTAAAATTGGCATCATTGGTGCGGGTAAAATCGGCTGCGCCATCTACGAGGCCCTGGCCGAGATGGCGGGGGTTGAGATCTCCTATATGCTGGCCGGTCGGCGCCGTCCCGAAGGGGTGCCCGAGGCGCTGATCCTGACGGACATGGCGCAGGCGCTGGCCCGAGATGTGGACTTGGTGATCGAAGCCGCCGTGCCGGAGGTGATCCACGAACACGGCGCGGCGATCTTGGCCAAAAGCGATCTGTGCGGGTTTAGCTGTACCGCGCTGTCCGTGCAGCAGACCGAGCAGGCGTTGCGCACGGCCTGTGCCACACATGGCACGCGGTTTTTTGTCCCGCATGGTGCCGTTCTGGCGCTGGATGGTTTGGCCGATGGGCGCGATGTGATTGAACGCGTGAGCATCACGACGATCAAAAGCGGGCCGAGCCTTGGCCTGTCTGAGACGGCCGAGGGGGCGGTTTTTGAAGGCTCGGCGCGTGAGGCCTGTCTTACATTCCCGCGCAATGTGAACGTGCATGCCGCCGTTGCACTGGCCGGGCTTGGATTTGACCGCACGGTCAGCCGAGTGGTGGCCGAGCCGGGTAAAAAGACGATGGAGCATCATATTCACGTTGAAGGGCAGGGGCTTGAATGGGACATCCACGTGGCGTCGCAGTCCTTGGGCGGGGTGAGCGGGGCCTATACGCCGCGGTCTGCCGTGGGCACGGTGCGGCGTATTCTGGGTGGGGCGGGCGTGACCATCGCGTAACGCCCGTGCGCCACTGGTCACATTGAAAAGGCTTTCATCAACATCCGCGCCGCGGTGATCAACAGGAAGACGGCGAAAATCCGTTTGAGCTTTTGCGCCGGAAGTCGATGCGCCAAGGCCACGCCCATTGGAGCGGAGATCAGCGTCATCGCGATGGTGGCGGCAAAGGCCGGGAGGTTGATAAGGCCCAGCGAAAAGGGTGGCTTGCCTTCAAGTGCCCAGCCATGCAGCGCGAAACTCACCGAAGATGGCAGCGCGATCAAAAGGCCAAAGCCCGCCGCCGTGCCGACCGCGCGGTGCATCGTCAGGCCCGATAGCGTCAGGACCGGCACCCCAAAAGAGCCGCCGCCGATGCCCATGAGCACCGACAGAAAACCGATGGCCGAACTCAACGCCGAGCGAAACGGTTCGCGCGGCAGGCGTTCGGTTCCGGTCTCTTTGAGGCCGCCAAAGGCCATTTGGGCCGAAACGATCATGCCCAAGACACCGAAAATGCCCAACAGGATTTGCGAGGACAGCCGGGTGGCGACGAAAGCGCCAATCACCGCGCCGATCACGATGCCGGGCGCCCAAGTTTTCAGGATGTCCATATCGACCGTGCCGCGTTTGCGATGCGATTGAACCGAGCGCAGGGAGGTCACGACAATGGTGGCCAACGAGGTGGCAACGCAGACCTGCATCAGATGCGCGCTCTCATATCCCATTGAGGAAAAGAGAAAATAAAAGGCGGGGACAAGAACAATGCCACCACCGAGGCCCAAAAGTCCGGCAATAATGCCCGCGATGAAACCGGTGGCGATGAGCACGGCGGCCAGTTCGAGGTAGAGCGTGATGTCGGTCATGGTCTGGATCAGCCTAGGGTTAAGCCGCCATCGACATGCACGGTCGCGCCGGTGATCTGACTGGCCTCTGAGGACAGCAAGAAGGCGACGGTTGCAGCGATGTCGGTGGGTTCGGTGAGCCGCCCGGTGGGGGTGGCGGCCATGGCGGCAGACAGAGTGTCTGTTGACACCGCGAGATGGCCACCGCCCTGTTTGCGGGTGAAGCCCGGTACCACCGCATTCACTGTTGTGCCTGAGGGCGCAAGTTGCAGCGCAAGGGCGGCAACCAAGGCCTCTAGGGCGCCTTGGCGGCGGAAGTGGTGGGAAAGCTTGTGCCCGCTTTGCCGTGAACATGGGCGACGAAAGAGCTGATGGCGACCACGCGACCGCAGGGCGAGCGTTCAAGATCGCTTAGGGCTTCTGACGCCAAAAGCGCAAATGCGCCGGGCATCATCGCAAAGTCGCGCATCAAATCATCATGGGTGAAGCTGCCGAAAGGGGCCTTTGAAGCCTTTCCAGCGTTGCTGACGATCTGGTCGATCTGGCCGAACGCGGATTGAGCCGAGGCGATCAAGCGGCTGCATGTGGCAGGATCAGCAAGGTCGCCGAGTTCCAACACCACGTCTGAACCCGCCGCGCGGCAGTCTTGGGCGACCGCGTCAAGAGCGTCGGCGTTTTTGCCCGTGTGAAGCAGAAGGGCGGTGTCAGGAGCGGCAGAGCGCCGGGCGATGGCTGCGCCGATGCCGCTCGCAGCGCCGGTGATTAGGAGGGTGCGTTTCATTGGGTCAGTCATGTCTTTCGTTGCGCGTGTCCGCCGCAATCTTTCGGTCAGCCGCCTTGAAAGCGCCGCGCCGAACGCGTCGGGCGGGGCAGTCATATGGGATCTGTCAGTCGCAGTGCGGCACTTTGTGCGGCGTATTTTGGAGCTTGAGGGGTGGGAATGCCTAAACTCAATTTTTTGTATATGGTATACTAAATTGACTGACAAGTGATTTTCAGACTTTTCAGACTACCGAGTTGTTTGGTCGGAAAATGCACACTATCTAACGCTACGTCATGCGGCATGCCTTTATTTTTAACGTAAGTAGCGTCTCTAGGCGGCTGAATCCGTGCGGGGCATCGTTTGGTGAAACGCTCTCTTCCGATTCTGCTGCACTGCAATATTGGATACAGATTTTGGGATTTTCCGCGCTCACGCCCCGCGTTTCGTATTCTGTTTCGCGTGTTCGACGCCTGAGGTGTGGTGATTTTGCATAATAATTGTGCGAAAGTTGAAAGCTGCCGTCCCCTGGCCTTTTTGTTGTCACGAAGTCGTTGACAGTTTTTTCGACTGCTTCCTAGGCTGGGTCAGGGAATGTCGGGACTCGTCAAAAAAACACCTGAGCCAATCAGGCCATGACCTCCTTAGCCAACGGGAAAAAAGATGAACGCACTTACACGCACCGCTTTCCGGGCCACGCTTTCGCGTGCGCTCTTATCCTCGCTCTTTCTAAGCGCCGCCGTCCCGCTCTATGCCGCCGGACTGACCATTGCCATCGGGTCTGAGCCGACCACCCTCGACCCGCAACAGCGCGACGACGGGGCGGAGCGGGCCATCACCGACAATATTTTTGAAACGCTGTTGGAGCGCACCCCTGATGGCGTGCTCATCCCTGGCCTTGCCGCAGAGATGCCGACACAGGTCGATGCGCTGACCTGGGAATTCAAGCTGAAGCCCGATGTCAGTTTTACCAACGGCGAGCCGTTCAATGCCGATGCCGTTGTCACCTCTGTCCTGCGGATCATCAACCCGGATTACAATTCGGAACAAATGGCCTATCTGGGCACGATTGAAAGCGCCACAAAAGTGGACGATCTGACCGTGCATATCACCACCAAATCCCCCGACCCGGTGCTGCCGGCGCGGATGTATTGGATGAAAATGGTTCCGGCGAGTTATTCCGCAGATCCCGAATTTGGCATGAAGCCCATCGGCACGGGTCCTTATGAGATCTCCGGTTGGGAGCGTGGTGAAAGCATCACGTTGGTGCGCAATGACGCCTATTGGGGCGATGTGCCGGAGATCGACGATGTCACCTATCGCTTTGTTAGCGAGCCGGGCACGCGCCTGTCGGGGTTGATGGCCGGGGAGTTGGACGTGATCCGCAACCTCTACCCCGAATTTGCCGCAGCCGTGCCAAAAGCGATCACCGCGCAGGGGCTTGAGACCTCGACGCTGGTGCTGTCCACGGCCAATCCGGTGATGCAGGACCCGAAAGTGCGCAAGGCGATGAACCTTGCGATTGACCGTGCGGCTTTGGCCGAGGCCTTGTTTGTCGGCAATGCACAGCCGGTCAAAGGCCAGCTTGTGAACCCGAAAAGTTTTGGCTTTAACACCAGCTTGCCCGCCTACAGCTATGATCCAGAGCAAGCCAAGGCGCTGATCGAAGAGGCGGGGGCCACGGGTAAAAAGATCACCCTCGTCGGGGAATCTGGCCGGTGGTTGAAAGACCGCGAGTTGATCGAGGCCGTGGGGTCGTATTGGTCGGAAATCGGTCTGGATGTGGACATACGCATCGAGGAATTCGGCGAATACCTCAATCAGCTCTTTGATAAGAACAGCCGTCCTGACGCAATTTTTGTGACCAATTCCGACGAGTTGCTTGATGCGGACCGTCCGCTGACCGCAGCTTTGGAATTTGGCGCAAGCTATGCCTCCAACGTCGATGAAGAGATGGCCGCCGCCATTCAGGCTGCCCGTTCCGAGACCGATGTCGAGGCCCGCGCCGCGCTGTATGACGAGATCACGCAAAAGGCCTATGATCTTGACTACTTGGCACCGCTGCTCAATCAAGAAGACGTTTATGGTCTCAGCGAGCGGTTGAATTGGACGCCCCGCATCGACGCCAAACTTTTGGTCAAGGAAATGTCCGTGATCGAGTGATCGGTCGATATTTTCCAACCTCACAGGCAGAGCGGACCATAGGTCGGCTCTGCCCCTCGCAATTTTCAGGAATGGAGCGGACTCATGGGGACGTTCATATTAAGGCGATCTCTTCAGGGATTCCTTGTGGTGCTTGGCGTAACGATTGTGGTGTTTGTCGCAACCCGAATGATTGGCGATCCGGCGCAAGTGATGTTGCCGCTGTCGGCCACGGATGCACAACGCGCCGCGTTTGAGCAACAATTCGGGCTGGATCGCCCGCTGGATGCGCAGTTCATCAGTTTTGTTGGCGATCTAATGCGGTTTGATTTTGGCGAAAGCCTGTGGCAGCGCCGCGCGGCGCTTGAGGTGGTGCTTGAAAAACTGCCCAAAACCCTCGAACTGATCGGGGTGGGGCTGTTGCTGGCGACGGTGGTTGGTATTCCGCTTGGCGCTTTGGCGGCCGTGCGCCCGGATGGTCTGTTTGACCGTGTCGTTGTCGGGCTGAGCCTGACGGGGCTGTCCGTGCCGCAATTCTGGCTTGGGCTTTTGCTGATCATGGTGTTCGCGGTGGGGCTTGGTTGGGTGCCGACCTTTGGCTCCGGCTCACTCGCCCATATGATCCTTCCGGCGATCACGTTGGCGGTACCCTCAATGGCGCGGATCATGATGCTGGTGCGCTCCTCGGTGATCAACGAGTTGAACCAACAATATGTACGCACCGCAAAAGCGCGCGGAATGCCGTTTGGCCGGGTGCTGTTTCAACACGCCATGCGCAACGCGCTTGTGCCGGTTTTAACGCTCGTCGGCTGGGAAGTGATCAGCGCATGGGCGGGTTACACGGTGGTGGTCGAGACGGTTTTTGCCTGGCCTGGCCTTGGCTTCACCGCGATGAAGGCGATCAACCACAGCGATCTGTTCTTACTGCAAGCCATCGTTTTTGTCGTCGCTGTCGGCATCGTCTTGGTCAATATTGGGCTCGATGTGCTGTTTAAACTGATCGACCCACGGATCAAGGAGGCTTGACCCATGACAATCACCTCATCCTCGATGTCTGACCGTTCCACGACACCCTCCATGATACAAGGGGCTCTCATGTCAGTCGCACCCCTCGGGCGCTTTCTCAAAGAGCTGTGGCGGGACAAGGCGGGCTTTACCGGCTTTGCCTTTCTCGTCCTTTTGGTGCTCGCCGCCCTGTTTGCGCCTCTGCTGGCACCCCATGATCCGGCGGCGCAATCGGTGTTGGCCCGGCTCAAACCGCCGATTTGGATGGAGGGCAGCGTCAGCGGCCATTTGCTTGGCACCGACATGCTGGGCCGCGACATTCTTTCTCGGCTCTTGTTTGGCGCGCGCTCGTCCTTGTTGGTCTCCGTGTCCGTTGTGGCGCTGGCCGGGTCTTTCGGCGTCATGGCCGGGCTTTTGGCGGGGTACAAAGGCGGGTTGACCGATGCGTTGATCATGCGGGTCGTCGATGTTCAGGTCGCCTTTCCGGGCCTGCTTTTGACCCTGCTTTTGGTCGCCGTGATCGGGCCATCCACCGCGACGATCATCATCGTTTTGACCTTTTCCAACTGGATGATCTACACCCGCGTCGTGCGTGGGATCGTGATGTCGCTGCGCCAAACGCCCTTTGTCGAAGCGGCAGAGGTCGTTGGTTGCAAAAGCGCGCGGATTATCCTCAAACACATCCTGCCAAACTTGATTTCGCCGCTCCTCACGCTGGCGATCCTTGAGTTCACCAACATTATTTTGGCCGAAGCGGCGCTCTCATTTCTGGGTCTCGGGGTGCAACCCCCGGCGACAAGTTGGGGCCTCGATGTAGCGGGTGGCAAAAACTACATGATGATCGCGTGGTGGCCGATCACCTTCCCGGGGCTTTGCATCGCGATGACGGTGCTTTCAATCAACCTTTTCGCCAACTGGCTGCGCGTCACGACGGAACCTGCCGAACGTGAAAAACGCTACGCCCGTGGCCGTGCCGCCAAAATGCGGCGCGCAAAAAAGACCTGACATCAGATCAGATCGGAAAGTGAAAAAAATGGCATACGCACAACCCACTCCCATCCTGGAAGTCCGCGATCTTCATGTGGAATTCGATACAATGTCGGGTCTCGTTCAGGGCCTGCGCGGGGTTTCTTTTTCGGTCATGCCGGGGGAAACTTTGGCGCTGGTCGGTGAAAGTGGCTCCGGCAAAAGCGTGACGGCGCAGGCTGTCATGGGGCTTATTGGCCTGCCGGGATCTATCGTCTCGGGGGATATTCTTTGGAAAGGCCAGTCGCTTTTGACGCCGGAAGGGCAAAAAAAGGCGGCCAGTTTACGCGGCAAGTCCCTGTCGATGGTGTTCCAGGATCCGATGACCTCGCTCAACCCGCTGATGACCATCGGCGCGCATCTGGTTGAGGTATTGCGGCGGCATATGAAGCTCTCGAAACCCCAAGCCTTTGCGCGCGGGGTAGAGTTGCTGGAGGCCGTTGGCATCACCGAACCGCGCCGCCGTATGGCGCAATATCCGCATGAGTTTTCCGGCGGGATGCGCCAGCGCGTGATGATCGCTCTGGCCATCGCCTGTGAGCCGGAGCTTTTGATCGCGGACGAACCGACCACCGCGCTTGATGTGACCATTCAGGCGCAAGTGCTTGATCTTTTGGCCGATTTGCAAAAATCCATGGGGCTGTCCATTGTTTTGATCACTCATGATCTTGGCATCGTGGCCGGGCTATGTGAGCGGGTAGCGGTGATGTATGCGGGCTCGATTGTCGAGGCGGGCAGTGCGGCCACCGTGTTTGAGCAGGCCGAACATCCTTACACCCAAGGCCTCATTCGCTCGACCCCGCGTCTGGACGATCGTCGTGATCGGCTCGTGTCCATCGAGGGCGCGCCGCCGAGCCTGTTGCACCCGCCAAAAGGCTGCGCGTTTCAGTCGCGTTGTCCGGTCGCGTCACGCCAATGCGACACCAAACCCGCCCGGCAAGAAACGCCAGCGGGCGGGTCGGTGTCCTGTTGGACGCCCTCACTTCCGGCTTGGGCAGATGTGGCGAAAACCACGGAGGTCCATGCCCGATGACCGATTTATCCAACCGATTCAACCCCGCCCAACCTGTGCCATCCGAGCCGCCGATTTTATCGGTGCGCGGGCTGTGCGTGACCTTCGATGGTCCACGCGAAGGCCTTTGGGGGCCACCGAAAAAGGTCCAGGCGCTCGACAATATCACCTTTGATTTGGCGCGTGGAAAGACGCTTGGCCTTGTCGGCGAGTCCGGTTCCGGCAAGTCCACGCTGGGCCGTGCGATCATGCGCCGCCTGCCTTGTCGAACGGGCGGGTGTTTTTTGAGGGCAAGGATATCACGGCCGTCAAAGGTGAGGCGCTGCGGCGTCTGACCCGCAACATTCAGCTCATTTTCCAAGACCCTTACACCAGCCTCAATCCGCGGATGACGGTGCTTGAACTCATTGCTGAACCTCTGTTGGTGCATGGTCTGGTGTCCTCCATCGACGAGGCGCGCGATCAGGTGGTCGAGCTGTTGCGCTTGGTGAACCTGCCCGTGGAGACCATCGACCGGTTTCCGCACAGTTTTTCCGGTGGCCAACGGCAACGCATCGGCATCGCGCGGGCACTGGCGCTCAAACCGCAGCTCATCATCGCCGACGAACCTGTCTCGGCGCTGGATGTGTCGGTGCGCGCGCAGGTGGTGAACCTGATGCAGGATTTGCAACAGGAATTGGGGCTGACCTATGTTTTCATCGCCCACGACCTGTCCGTGGTGCGCCATATTTCCCATGACATCGCGATTCTGCATCGCGGGCATATGGTGGAAATGGCGGGTCGAGACGCAATCTATGAGGCGCCGGAACATCCCTATACCAAGGTGTTGTTGTCTGCGGTGCCGGAGCCCGATCCAAGCCATCGTCGCAACGGCGGGGTGAATGCGCCCAAGACCCTGCCGACCCAGACCTTAGCCTTTGATGGGGTCGGGTGTCGGTATCGAAAATGCTGTGACAAGGCTGGCGGGCATTGCCAACGCGAAGCGCCGCCTTTTGCCAAACATGAGGGGGGGCATTGGGCCGCCTGTTGGCATGTTGGAATGACGTAAGATTGGTCTCACGGATCATAAAAGGGGCGCCCCTTGGAGCGCCCCTTTTGGTTTTTAATGGTTTGGTTTCTTGTGGTTTAGCGCCCCAATGTCGTGCCGTCCTTGCGTGGGTCCGACCCGGCGATCAGCCCGCCATCGGGCGCGCGCACGACGCATTGCGCCCCGCCAAAGTCACTGCGCCCGCCCAATTCACCCGCGCCCGTCGCATCCTCAAACCCTGCCGCTTTGAGCGCCGTGGCAAAGGCCGGATCACTGCCCGGCTCAAGGGCGATGCGCGTGTCGCTTTCAAGTCGCCAGCGCGGCGCATTGATCGCCTCTTGCACGTCTTGCCCCCATGCCGCCACGCGCAGCATCAGCTGAATATGGCCCTGCGGCTGCATCAACCCGCCGACCACGCCAAAGACTGCATGAAACGCGCCATCCTTGAGCGCCGCCGCCGGGATGACGGTATGGTAGGGCCGCTTGCCACCCGCCACACCATTGATATGCCCCGGTGCGGAAAATCCGTGGCCGCGGTTTTGCAAGCAAATGCCCAGTTCCGGCACGCCAATGCCCGATCCAAACCGTTTGAAGACGCTGCTCATCAGGGTGACGGCAAAGCCTCGCGATCAACAATGGCGGTGCATACGGTATTGCCGGACGGATCGGCGACGGTGTTGCGAGCGTATTTCATGCCGTCACGGGTGGCTTTGACCACCTCGATCATGCTCATAGGATCGTCCATCGGCAGGTCCAGTGTGTCGAGTGTCTCAAGCGCCTTGAGCACGCCGATGCCGTGGGTGTTGGGCGGGCATTCGAGAATTTCGATGCCTTTGAACATGCGCCGCACCGGAACATCAAAAAAGCCCTCATGCGTGGCAAGGTCTTCGACGGTCAAAAGCGCGCCGCGCGCCCGTGCGGCTCGTTCGATCGCCTCTGCCGCCACACCTTTATAAAACGCATCCGGGCCGTGGGTAGCGATGGAGGCCAAAAGATCCGCCAATGCGGGATTGGCAAAACGGTCCCCGGCCTTTGGGATGTTCGCGCCGTGATATATCAAGTTCGACGCCGGGTCGTTTTGAATGATATGCGCAAAAATCGCCCATTCACGCGCGCAAACGGGCGCAACATCAAAACCATCGCGCGCAAGCTCAATCGCAGGAGCGAGCAGATCGGCAAAGGGCAGGCGACCAAAACGGGCGTGCAAATCCCCCCAGCCGCGTGCCAGACCGGGCGTGGTGACCGCATAGGGGTGGCGTTCGGGGATTTTTTGATCTGGGAAGGCTCTCACATGATCGGGGGTCAGCGCCATCGGCGCGCACCCGGTGCCATTATAAGTCAGCGGGGCCTCATTGGGGGGCAGCAGCATGGCAAGGCTGTCACCGCCCAGCCCGGTCGCCATCGGTTCCACCACACCAAGCACTGCATCCGCCGCAATCGCGGCATCAACGGCGGTTCCGCCGCGTGCGAGCATCGCCATGGCGGCAGCGGCAGCACGCGGATGTCCGGTGGCGACGGCTTCGGTCGCGCTTTTGAGGGCGGTCGGGGCGGGGGCTTTGGTCATGGTGGGGTGACGTCCTTGTGTCGGAGATTCTCTCTCGGCAATCTGACATATAAATTCAAAAAAGTATGTAATTTGTATTTCTAACAGTGAGTGTTATTTTTGCATAAAATTAAAAAATACATTAAAAACATGGTGATGAGTAAATTTTAACTTTTTGGATCATCGTGCAATAAGCTGTAGACCTTAAATTTGGTATACAGTATGGTGACTATAGGAGCTCAAAGACTCTTGCAATCTGCTGGTGTCGGCAGGGTCCCGCACAGATAAAAACCAACACGGAGAGACGGAAATGGGCCAAGTCCTGAATCCCGATGAACTACGCACAGCCCTCGAAACAGCCATCAAGGGCAACACCGCCAACGCGTCCCCGTTTAGCCTTGCTTGGGCGAGCGGAAAACTGTCGCGCGACCATCTCGCGCGCTGGTGTGAAAACCATTATCACTATGTCGGCCCCTTCGCCGAATACCTCGCATATGTCTACGCACGCCTTCCCGCAGAGTTCGAAGAAGCCAAAGATTTCATGCTTCAGAACATGTATGAAGAAGAGCTGGCGGCAGATCGTCACACCGATCTTTTGATCCGTTTTGGCGAAGCCTGTGGCACAAATCGCGCGCGCATCCTCAACCCGGACAACATGACCGCCACCACACGTGCACTTCAGGCGTGGTGCTACACTGTGGCGATGCGCGAAGATCCGATCGTTGCCATCGCGGGCCTTGTTGTGGGTCTCGAAAGCCAGGTGCCGTCGATCTACCGCAAGCAAACTCCGACATTGCGCGACACATACGGTTTCACCGACGAAGAGGTCGAATTCTTCGATCTGCACATCGTCTCTGATGAAATCCACGGCGAGCGCGGCTATCAGATCGTTCTGGAACACGCCCGCACCTATGAGCTTCAGCAGAAATGTTTGAAAATCTGTGAAATCGGCGCGCAGATGCGTCTGCTTTATACCACGGCACTCTATAATGAGTATGTGGGCGCAGAAATCCCGCTCTCCGACCTGGGCCTCGCCGCCTGATCTGACCCCTGAGAGGTGGGTTTCGGCCCGCCTCTCCCAGCCGGAAAATCTCATGCCAAAAGTTATCTTGCACAAGGGCGGCGAGGTGTTTGAGGGCGACGTTGCGCCTAAAACCAACCTTGTGGTCAGCGCCGGAATCCGTAAGTTTCCGTTCCCCAATCTGGCCTATAAATGCGGCATGGGCAAATGCTCGACCTGTACCTGTCGCATTCTGGCCGGGGCGGACCATTTGGAGCCGCCAAACTGGAAAGAGAAACGCCAACTTGGTGAACGATTGGACGAGGGCTACCGCCTCGCGTGTCAGCTCTGGGTCACCGAAGATATCGAACTCGCACAAGACGTCTAAGTCTTTGTATCGCCCCAAGGGGCGGTGCTTCCTTTATCCTTGCCGAGGGCTGTCTCATGTATGTCATTCTGACCACCAAACCCGATGAATTCCGCACAATCATGGGCGATGGCGTCGTGCTCATCGAATCCTATGATTACATTTTTTATGGTCGCAAGCGCGCAAATTTCACCATTGCCGAGATCGTCGATGCCGACCGCATCACCATCGTCGAAGACGAGCCGCCGCATATCGTCAACAAGGTGCCGTGCAAAATGTTCGAGTCCTTTGACACGGTCGAAGAGGCGCGGGCGGAACTGAATGTTCTGACCCATTTCGGCAGCATGGATATCGAGCTGCGCGCCGTGTGAGCCGCGCCAAATCGTCTCCCCCGGTCGCCTGACCAAATCATAGAACGCACAAAGACAGGCCATGGATAAGATCAACATCACCTTTATTCCCAACGACAACAAAACCATTTCTGTCGATGCGGGCAGCAATCTTTTGCGCGCCTCGCTGCGCGAAAAGGGCGGTATTCCGTTCAAATGCGGCGGCGGATTTTGCGGCACCTGTCGCTGCAAAGTGGTCGAGGGGTTGGAGCATACCGACGACGTGAAAGCCAAAGAGCGCAAACATCTCACCGACGAAGATGTGGCCAATGGGTTTCGCATGGCCTGCCAGACCTTCGTGCGTGGCGATGTGAAAGTGTCTTGGGGTGAAACCCCTTCAAAAGAAACGCAAAAGCGCGCCTGAATGGGCGGCGCGACACAAGGGGCAAACATGTCTTATCTCAATTTTATTGGCGGGGACTGGGTTCCGGCCCTCTCCGGCGAGACGTTTGAAAACCGCAATCCCGCCGACCAAACCGACCTCATCGGCCTGTTTCCGAATGGCGGGATGGAGGATGTGGCCGCCGCCGTCGAAACCGTGTCCGCCGCGTGGCCGGCATGGGCCGCCAAAGGCCCGGAGGCGCGGGCGGATGTGCTTTACAAAGCGGCCGATATTATCTCGTCGCGCATTGACGCCATCGCCGCGGAACTGACCCGCGAGGAGGGCAAGACCCTCACCGAGGCGCGCAATGAAACCAGCCGGATCGCCGCCAATTTTCGGTTTTATGCGGGGGAGGCGTTGCGTCTGAAGGGCGAAAGTTTCCCGATGCCTGAGGGGCAAATCGCACTGACGCTGCGCCAGCCTGTGGGGGTTGTCGCTGTGATCACGCCTTGGAATTTCCCGCTGTCGATGGCGGCGCGCAAAATCGCGCCTGCGCTTGCGGCGGGCAATGGGGTGATCTTTAAGCCGTCCGAAATGACCCCCTTGATGGGTCAGCGCCTAGTTGAGGTGTTGTTGGATGCGGGGCTGCCAAAAGGCCTCATCGCCCTTATTCACGGTCGCGGCGCTACCGTGGGCCAGGCCATCACCTCGACGCCGGGGATCGACGCGCTGACCTTTACCGGATCTTACGGGGTGGGGATGCAAATCGCGTCCGCTTTGACCACAGATACCCGGTGTCAGTTGGAAATGGGCGGCAAAAACGCCACTGTTGTGTTGGAAGATGCCGATCTGGATCGCGCGGTGGACATCATTCGGCGCGGCGCTTTTGGTCTGACGGGTCAGGCCTGTACCGGCACAAGCCGCGTGCTTGTGGCGCGCACCCATTATGACGCGCTGGTCGAGAAATTGTCGGTGGCTGCTGCTGGGATCACCATCGGTGCAGGCACGCGCGAAGGCGTCAATATGGGGCCGCTGGCCACCAGTGCGCAGCTTGATAAGGTCAAAGCCTACCTTGCATCGCCAAGCAGGAAGGCGGGCGGATCACCACCGGCGGCCTGCCAGAGGCCTCTTCTGATCTCGCCAATGGTTTCTTTATCCGTCCGACCGTGATCGCAGACGTGCCCGCAGACAGCCGTCTTTTGCGCGACGAAATTTTCGCGCCGGTCGTGGCTGTGCGAGCTGTCGATAGCGTCGATGAGGCGATCGAGATCGCGGATGATACCGAATACGGTCTGGCCATCTCCCTTGTGTCCAATGACATGGCGTCCATTCTCAAAATTGCGCAGAAAACCCAGCACGGTGTGGTCAAGGTCAACAGCCCGACCACGGGTGTGGCGCTCAACGCCCCCTTCGGCGGGTTCAAACATTCCTCCAACCAAAGCGCGAAAGAGCAAGGCGGGGCCAATGTGATGGACTTCTACAGCCGGATCAAAAGCGTCTACCTGGGGGGCTGAATGGAGTTTGTCCACGATCTGATCGGCGGAAATCTATTGACCCTGCATGTCTTGGGCATGGTGGCGATGGTCTTTGTCGCCGCCATTCTCCAAGGCGTGGGGGGCTTGGGCTTTGCCATGTTCTCGGCCCCGCTGTCGGCGCTGTTTTTCCCGGAAATGGCACCCGGCCCGCTGCTGGTTCTGGGGGGATGCCTGTCGGTCATGGTGGTTCTGCGCGAACGCTCCGCGATCGATTACAAATCGGCGGGCATGATGATCACAGGCCGGGTGATTGGCAATTTCATCGCCGTGGCCGTGATGACACTGTTGAGTGCGACAAGCTTTTACATTCTCTTCGCGGTGCTGATCTTATTGGGCGTGGCGCTGAGCTATAGTGGCCTGAGGATCGTTGCCAATTGGCGCACGTTGGGGGCGGCTGGGATCACGTCGGGCATTATGGGCACGATCACCTCTTCGGGCGCGCCGCCCTACGCGATCGTCATGCAAAACGCGGCCCCCGCCACCTTGCGGGCGACGCTGAATTTCACCTTCTTTTTTGGTGCGACAACCTCGCTGCTGTTGCTGGCGTCGGTGGGGCGCTTTGGCCTACATCAACTGCTGTTGGGTCTGTTGTTACTGCCTGCGCTGCTTTTGGGTTTCACCGTTTCAACACACCTTGCGCGGCATGTGCCAAAAGGCGCGATCCGTCATGTGCTTTTGGGGCTGTCCGCCCTCAGCGCGGTCGGGCTTTTGCTGCGGGCGGCATTTTGAGGTGGATCTGCGGGGCCTTAGACCTCGTCTGTCGCCTCCGGCGTGTCGACCGAATTATACACGTGGCGCGCCGCCAAAAGGGCTGCAAGTTCTTCGTCTCCGGCAATCACCGCGCGCAGAATGTCGGCGTGCTCCTGCCAGCTCTTTGACACTTTCACCGGGTCATCTTGCTTAAACAGCATCGCGGTTTGGTCGCGCAGCGTGCGGATCAGGTCCTGAAGGGTCGCATTGCCCGACACCTGACCAAGTGCGGTGTGAAACGCGTCGTTATGGGCGCTGATTTGGCTAAAATCACCCTCTTCGATGGCGTTTTCGCCCGCCGCAAGAACACGCTGCAATTCGGCGATCCGCTCTGGGTCTTTGCGCTTGGCCGCGAGCTTGGCATTGAGCGATTCAAGCGTCGCGCGCACTTCGATCAATTCCATTTTCTGATCGGGCGCGGGCATCGAGACGGTCGCCCCGCGCCGGGGAATGATCTTGACCAGACCTTCGGCGGCCAGTTCCCGCAACGCCTCGCGCACGGGCATGCGCGACACGCCCATTTCCTCGGAAATCCGACCTTCGACAAGGCGGGCGCCGGTTTCGAATTCGGCGTTCAAAATCCGTTGGCGTAGCGCATCCTTGACCATTTTCGTCAATGGTGTGTGCGCGTCTCCCAGAGCCACTGTCATCTGTTGTCCTGCCGTCTCTTTTGTGGCGCGCGGTCGGGGTGGGCCGCGCGCGTTTCATGAAGTTGTATACCAGATAGCAAAGCGGCTTGCCAAGTCGTGAGGCGGCATGATCGGGTCCTGGGCAGGGCTTGGGGTAACCGGCGGGAATCGCGGTTTTCATCCGCAGGACAGAGGTGATCTGTGTCCTGTCTGGCGTTTGCTTTTGAAACATATATCATTTGGTATACTAAAAAATGACATATGAAGAGTTATTTGGCGTATTTCGCTAAAAATATGTTGCATAAGCGGGCTATTTTTGAAAACAGTATACAAAATAAAAGTTACAATCGCACAACTCAAGAGATGATCCATTGAAAACTGTCCTCAGACTTCAGTCCGAAGAGGCGCGCGTGATGATCGCGGCCGCTGTTGAAAAATCCAAAGAAATCGGGGTGCTCGAAACAATTTGCATCGCGGATGATGGGGGATTCCCGATCCTGATCGAACGTATGGATGGTGCGCGCGTCACAGGCCCGCAAATCAGTTGGAATAAGGCCTTTACGGCGGCCACGCACAAACGTTCGACCCATCTGTTCAACAAGGCCCCCAACGGTCCGGCGCTGCCGGGGAATGAGGCCTTTGGTATCCAATTGTCCTTTGATGGCAAGTTCGCCGTTTTCGTTGGCGGCTTTCCGATTGTCGTCGATGGCGAGGTCGTTGGCGGCGTTGGCCTGTCGGGCGGCAATGGCGAACAGGACACAGCCGCAGGCGTTGCGGCGCTGCAAGCCCTGTCCGATCTTTTGAGCCCGCAAGGGCATGAGGTTCTTGTCGCCGCCGACATCAAAAAGTGAGGCCATCATGACTATCATTCGCGCAGTTCACAAAGTCGAAGAGGGCACGTCGGAAACTGCGGCTCTGCATGTGACCCTGGCCGAAACCGGCAAGACCTTTCCGGTCCAACCGCATGAATCCGTGCTCGCGGCGGCTTTGAACGCCGGGATTGAGTTGGCCCATGAGTGCAAGACCGGGTTCTGTGGCTCTTGCCGGGTACGGGTTTTGGCGGGCGGTGTCGCCTATGCGGATGATCCCATTGGATTGAGCGACCAGGAGCGCGGCTGTGGTTTTGCGCTGGCCTGTCAGGCGCGGGCGCAAACCAACCTCGTGATCGAAGCGCCGTTGATGCCAACAGATCGCCCCGAACCGTCCCAAATCACGGCTCAGGTTTTGGCCGTCGATCAGGTTTGCGGTGACATCACCCGGCTGCGGTTGTCGCCTGTTGGCGGCATGCCGGCGTTTCTTCCGGGGCAATATGTGGATGTGGTCACACAGAGCGGTGCCACGCGGTCGTTTTCGATTGCCTCTGCCCCAGATGAGACCATGATCGAATTGCACATCCGCACCATCCCCGGCGGAATGTTCACCGCTGGCATCGTCCCGGCGCTCAAATGCGGGGAGGTCGTGGCGCTGCATGGACCGCATGGGCTGTTCCGCCTGCGTCTCGATGATTTTCGCCCCCTCGTTTTGGTCGCCACAGGCACGGGCATCGCGCCGCTGCGCGCCATGCTTGCGGCGCTTAAGGGTGATCCGGACTGTCCACCCGTCGCGCTCTATTGGGGGATGCGTGAGGAAAGCGAGCTTTACCTCGCCGATGAGATCGCCACGTTGGGCGCGGCGTTGGAGGATTTCACCTTTGTTCCGGTCCTGTCGCGTGCCGCAGAAAGCTGGTCGGGGCGGCGAGGCTATGTCCAGGATGCGGTACTCGAAGATCTGCCCGATCTGTCAGAACATGCGCTCTATCTGTGCGGCTCGCCGGCGATGATCGGCGCGGCACGTGGGCGGTTTCTTGAAGCCGGGGCGAGCGTCAACCACATCTATGTGGATAGCTTTCACTTCGCTCACAATCTGTAACCGGAGCCGCCTTTGCACGCGCTCGCAACACAGGGGGATCGAGGCACCATGTCCTCGTCCATATTCAAATATTTTCGCTGGAGCTTTGCCGTCACCGTGATCGGGATTGGGCTCTGTATCTGGCTCGGCTGGGCCTATACCGGGCGGGTCTCCGGCATGATCGCCTTTGCTACAATTGGGGTTATTCTCTCAGTTCTGGAAATCTCGTTGAGCTTCGACAATGCCATCGTGAATGCCAATAAACTCAAAGATATGAGCGACGTCTGGCGGCGGCGCTTTCTGACTTGGGGCATTCTGATTGCCGTCTTTGGCATGCGGATCATCTTTCCGCTGGCTGTTGTTTCTATCGCCGCCAAAATTGGTCCGATTGAGGCCATTCGCCTCGCGGCCAGCGAGCCCTCCGAATATGCGCGCCTGATTGGGGCCGCGCATCTGTCGATCTCGGCCTTTGGTGGGACGTTTTTGATGATGGTGGCGTTGAACTATTTTATCGACCCCGACAAGGAGGTCGATTGGCTGCGCCCGCTCGAAAATCTTTTGCGGACATGGGCTTCCGTGCGCGGAGTGGCGATTGGTTTGGTGTTGCTCATCGTCTTGCTGATCTCAGGGTTTCTTGATCAGGCGGAACGCGGCTCATTTCTGGTCGCTGCGATTGCGGGACTGGTGGCCTTTATCGCGGTCGAAACGCTCGGGCATGTTCTTGATCGTGGCCCGATGATGGCGGCGGGCGGGTTCGGCGCGTTCATGTATCTCGAAGTGCTGGATGCCTCCTTTAGTTTCGACGGGGTGATCGGGGCCTTTGCCCTGACGCAGAACCTGTTTCTCATCGCTATCGGTCTGGGCATCGGCGCGATGTATGTGCGCTCGATGACGATCATGTTGGTGGAAAAGGAAACGCTGACCGAGTTTCGCTATCTCGAACACGGGGCGTTCTATTCGGTGTTTGTGTTGTCTTGCGTGATGTTCGTGCAAAGCCTCGTGCATATCCCAGAGGTGATCACCGGGCTGATCGGTGCGGGCTTTATCCTGCTCTCGCTTGTCTCTTCGCTGCGCTACAACAAACGCCATGTTCATCCGGCGGCGGCGGAATAGACCGTATCCCTTGACGGTCTCTCTAAGGCGCTTTTTCGGGGTCCCCTTGCCCGAGAAAGCGCCTTATTTTATCGGGGCAGGATTTTATCGGGGCAGGGCGAAACTCAGCCCCCTGCATCGACAGGGCTTCTGGCGGATAGTCTGTGAGTTTCGGAAGATCAACGATCAAAAGCGTCTCGTCACGACCTGCCTGCGCCAGCGCGCGCCCATCGGGCCCGGCAATCACCGATCCGCCGCCAAATTGTATGCCGTTTTCGGCGCCGCACGAGTTGGCATAGGCAACAAAGCCGCGGCTTTCATGGGCGCGGGCCGGGACCAGCACGTCTTGGACGTGTTCATAGCCGGCGGGATTGGCGGTTGGGACAAAAAGGACCTCCGCTCCGGCGCGCGCCAGTGTTGCAGCATGGCCGGGGAACTCGATGTCATAACAGATCAATATCCCGCATCTGCGCCCGGCAAGTTGGAAGGTCGGGGATAGGTGATCGCCCGCTGTAAAACTCGCACGCTCCATGTCACCGAAAAGCTGAACTTTGCGGTAATGGGACAAAATCGCGCCATCTGCACCTATGCAGCTTGCCGCGTTATAGACTGTTGACCCTGACCGTTCGGCCCAACCAAACACCAACGCACATCCCGTGCCCGCCACCCGCGCGCGCAGATCATCCATCCAAGCGCCCGCGATCGGCTGAGCCTCGGCGTGATGTAAATCGGGCCGATTGTATCCGGGAAAAAACAATTCGGGCAGCACAAGCACGTCGGCACCTTGGGCAGCGGCTTCTCGCAAAAGCGCCTCTGTCCGCTCAAAGGAGTGGTCGGCTGGCGCGGATTGAAACAGCGCCAGTTTCATGTTGGGCTGCCTGTGTAAGGTGTCGTGGTCAAAATGCCCCTCTCTTTCGTTCAGCTATAGCGTTCAATCAATGTAGTCGTATCCGTCACATCACCAAAGAACAGCGCGAAATTGATCAAGGCAAAGGCGTGTTCGTCATCGCGCAGGGAGGCACAGGCATCATGCACCATAGTTGTCCGAAAGTTGAGCATCATCGCGTCCCGCGCGGTGGAGTCACAACAGGCATTGGTCATGGTTCCTCCCACCAAAATCGCCTCAATACCCGCCGCGCGCAGCCTATGTTCCAAATCGCCTGCACCTTGGATCACCCCACTATAGCGGGTCTTTTCAACGATCATATCCTCGTCGCGTACATCAAGAGCAGGCCAAATTTGCGAACCTTCGGCCTCGCGCTCCAACGCGGCACAACGGGTTTCGAACCGCGCGGGCGTCAGCAAGGTTTGATGAAAATGCGGGATCTCGGCCAGCGCCTGTTCGGTGTAGAGCGTTCTGATCCAGACCACGGTTCCGCCCGCTTGGCGTAACGCCTTGGCCAGCCGGTTGATGTTGCCGACGATGGCCCGTGCATTGGGCACACTGGCACCGCTTTGCGGATCAAGAAAATAGTTTTGCATGTCGACCACGACCAGAGCGGTCCGATCCGCAGGGAGGGAATCGTGTACATGCAGGCGACCTTGGCGGGCGTTGATGCGCTCAACGGCCCAGTCCGGCATCTCAAACGGGTGCACTTTGCTCATTTTGTGATCTCCATGGTCGGTTTGTGCGCAAATTATTTGCTCTTGCTGGGGTATTTTAGTGACCTCAGTTCAGTATATTGTATACTGCAATTCAAGTCGATAGGTCCAGATCACAACACTTTCGGCAAAAAATACAACACTCTCGTCAACAGGAGGTATTATGAAAATCGCACGCACTCTTTCCTTTATCGCTGGCATCACGGCGGCAACGCTGACGACATTGCCCACACCGCTGCCGCCGAAGATGTGACCAAAATCTCCTTCATGGAGGTCATTCACTCGCTGTTTTATTCGCCGCTCTATGTCGCGATCGGCAATGGTTATTTTGAGGAAGAGGGCATCGCCTTTGATCTCATCGCCGGTCAGGGCAGCGACAAGGTGACGGCCGCCTTGCTCTCGAACTCTGTGGACATTGCGCTCGCCGGGCCAGAGACCACGCTTTATGTCGAGACTGGAAAGTCGCCTGAGAAAATTCGCATCATTGCCGGGCTGACGGCAACGGATGGCTCCTTTCTGATCGGGCACGACCCCGCGACAGGCGACTTTGATTGGTCCTCTTTGAAGGGCAAAAAAATCCTGGGCTGGCGCGAAGGCTCGTCCCCGGCGATGTTCCTGCGCGCGGCGCTTGAAAAGGCCGGTTTGAACCCGGACGAAGATGTTGAAATCATCACCAACGTTGCCATTCCCGCCCGGATGGGGGCCTTCATGTCGGGCGTTGCCGATTATGGCACCTTCTTTGAACCGGATGTGACCACGCTTGAGGCCAACGGTCTGTATGCCCAAACCAATGTCGGACAAGCGGTCGGTGACATCGACTATACGGTCTTTATTGCCCGCGAAGCCTATATCGCCGAGCATCCAGAGGTGGTTGCGGGCTTTGTCAAAGCAATCGCCAAGGCTGAGGCCTGGATTGCCGAGGCCCCGGAGGCCGATGTTGCACAGGTTTTGCAGCCCTATTTCCCCGGCGTCGGTCTGGATGAGTTGGCCCAAAGCGTGCTGCGGCACCGTGCGGCAGGCGTTTGGAAAACCACGCCTGCGGTTGCGCCTGAGGCCATTGATGCCCTTCAAGACATGTTGATGTACAACGGCCTTTTGGCCGTTGAGACAAAAGTGGCTTTTGAAAACGTCGTCGATCCCAGTTTCTTTGCGCAGAGTGCGCAATAATGACGGGCGATACCACAGGGCGGCCCCTCGCGGTGCCGCCCAAAATTGAATTTCGCAACGTCGAACTGCATTACTTTTCGACCAAGGGCGAAACCCACGCCGTGAGTGACATGAATTTCACCGTCAACAAAGGGGAATTCATTTCCATCGTCGGGCAATCCGGCTGTGGCAAATCGACGTTGCTGTCTCTGCTGTGCGGATTGATGCAAACGACTTCGGGACAGGTGCTGATCGACGGGAAACCCGTCAAAGGCCCTTCGCCGCAAGTGGGGTTTATGTTGCAACATGACAGCTTGTTTGAATGGCGCACCATCCTTGAGAACGCGCTGCTTGGGCCGGAAATTCGCGGCATGGACATGCCCGCCGCACGAGCGCGGGCCGAGCGGATTTTGACGAATTACGGTCTTGGGCAGTTCCTGCATCACCGTCCAACGCAATTGTCGGGCGGGATGCGTCAACGCGCGGCGTTGGGGCGAACCATGTGTATGGAGCCGGATATCCTTTTGCTTGATGAACCGTTTTCGGCGCTGGATTTTCAGACCCGCATGTCGATTTCCGAAGAAATCGGCGAGATCATCCGGCGCGAGGGCAAGACCGCGATCCTTGTCACCCATGACATCCCTGAAGCCATCGCCATGGCCGACCGGGTGATTGTTTTGAGCCCGCGCCCCGGACGGCTCAAAAACATTCATGAGATCACCTTCCCAAGTTTGGGCGAGGTGCGTCCCGGCTGCATGGCGGTGCGCGATGCGGAGGAGTTCAAAGACTATTTCCACACAATCTGGACGGAGATGGAATCCGATGGCTGACACGACCCCGAACGCGACGCCAAGCGTCGCCTATCAAAACTGGGCAGCACGTCAGGGCCGCGCCCGCCGAAAAGTGATCGTCGGGCGCCTGCTTTTGCTGTTGGGCTTTTTGGCTCTCTGGGAATATGCGCCGCGCAACGGCATGGTGAATCCGATGCTCACCAGTTACCCAAGTGCCGTTTGGGACGGGTTTTGGGACCTGATTGCACAGGGCAAACTGGGGCTTCATATTGGCGTCACGCTGATGGAGGTGATGATCAGCTTTGCCATCGCCATGATCCTCGGCACAGTGATCGCCATTTGTTTATGGTTGTCGCCGATGTTGGAACGGGTGCTTGATCCCTTCTTGGTGGTGCTCAACGCCCTGCCAAAAATCGCCTTGGTGCCGATCTTTTACATCTGGTTGGGCCCGACCGGGTCGATCTATGCCGTCGCCATTGCCGTGGCGTTGTTCATCACGATTCTGATGCTCTACACTGGGTTCAACCAAAGCGATCCCAACAAGATCAAACTGGCGAAAACCCTTGGGGCAGGACAGGTGCAAATCCTGACCAAGGTGATTTTGCCGGGCAATGTTCACACCTTCATGGCGACGTTGAAAGCCAATGTCGGTCTGAGCCTTGTGGGGGTGATTGTGGGGGAATTTCAGGCGTCCAAAGCTGGTCTCGGGTATTTGATCGTCTACGGCAGCCAGATTTTCCGCATGGATATGGTGATGGCCGCGATTGTGATCCTCAGTCTGATCTCGGTTGGCATCTATCTGATTGTGCAAAAAGCAGAAGCCCTGCTGACCCGCTGACATGCATCTATCGAGGGGCGCGGGGCATGTTTCATCCCTCGCGCGTCTCCTTGAGCCAACTTTGTCTGATTTCGTTCCTAAACCCGTTTGCTTAAAATCTCGGCCAGAACCGACACCGCGAGCGAAGACGCATCGCGCGCGGGTCCAAAGAGACCGATTGGACCATGCAGCCGGTCCATCGCGCTTCGCTTTAGTCCCGCAGCGGCGAGGCCTTGTCGCCGCCGGTGTTGTGTCTGTCTGCCGCCAAGACAACCGACATAAAACGCCTCGCTTAGCAGTGCCTGCGTCAGCAGCGGCTCCTCATCCTCAGTATTATGATGCAGAAACGCGATGGCGGTGTGGGCGTCGATCTCGCCCAATCCGTGCGGCCGATTCACTCTTGTGATGCCCACATCCGCAGCCTGCGCCACCCGGATCAGCGCCTCCGCCTCAAGGCTCTCGCCCATGACGACGATCCGCACGGGCGGGGTAAAATGGGTCACAAACCGTACGTCTTGCCACCCGGTTTGGGCGGTGCTCGGTTCGGCCATCACCTGCGCGCTGTCTTTGTCATAGACCAGTGTCGCGGTCTGACGGCGCTCTAGCCGCGCCAAGACATCCCGGATCGGTGCGCCGTCGCGCAACACATGCACCAAAAGCTCAAGCCCACCACCACAGGGGAGGGTGATGTCGAAAAAGGGCGACCCCTTGCCGAAACGTATCAGGCGATCCTGACCGGTCTGAAGGGCGGACAGGGCCTCCGTCGCAACCGCGGCTTCGACACATCCGCCCGAGACGTAGCCACAATAGGCACCGTCTTCACGCACCGCCATAATGGTGCCTAAACTGCGTGAGGCACTACCATCGATCCCGACCAAAAGCACCAAGGCCGCCGCCGGACCCGACTCCATCGCCTGGCAAAGAAACTCCAACACATGCTGAGGGCGATCCGTTTTTTGCGGACAAAACGGCGTCCTGTCCGCGACCGAACCCGGTGCCGACGCGAGGGGGGCGTGCTGTGGGCGGGGCACCGGTGCTTCCATGTTACGCGCGCTCTCAGATCACTTTGAAAAGGCAATCGTATTCTCGTGCCAATGGCGCGACAGATGCGCCAGGTCGACACCTGAACTGAGACCGTCGATCAGCCCCAACACCCGAGGCGCGGTCAGAGGCAGGGCGTTCACCGGGGTTCCGATGGCATTGGCCACAGCACAGGCAATGGTTGCACCCACGTTCAAAATTGGCACCTCTCCGGCGCCTTTCGTGCCCAAAGGCCCACAAGACGGTGCCCCCTCATAGAGGTGATAGTCGATTGGCAGGGTGTCAAGCGCGGTCGGAATGCGGTAGGAAGAAAAGCAGGTCTGATCAAACGCACCCTCTGCATTGATCGTGATTTCCTCATGCAAGGCGTAGCCAATGCCCTGCGTGACCCCGCCCTGAATTTGACCATGGATCGCGCGGGGATTCAGCGCCCGACCGACGTCTTGGATGACGCGGTAGGCGAGGACCTCGACCTTGCCGGTATCCGGGTCGACCGCCACATCGCAATCATGCACGGCAAACACCGGAATATCTATCGCATCGATGAAATGCCCCGCCGCACAGCCCGGCATTGCTGGAATGCCCGGCGCGGTAAACGCCCCGCTGCCAGAAATCGGCCCGTGCTCCAACTCTGCCTGTGCGATCACGGTTTGAATGGTGGTGCCAGAGCCGGGTCGGTCACGGATTTCGACCCGGCCTTGGGCGAGAACCAAATCGTCTTGCGGCGTTTGCAGCATTTGGCTGGCGACGGCCAAAAGTTTGGATCGGACCTCGGCGCAGGCCTCTTGGCTGGCCGCGCCAATCGACACGGTCGTGCGCCCGCCGCCGACGCCCAGATCGCGCCCGGAAGCATCCGTATCCGCGGTTTTGACGATGACCGCATCCGGGTGAATGCCCAGATTGGCCGCCACGATTTGCGGCAAGGATTGCACCATGGTGCCCGATCCGATTTCGACGCCAGAGGTGACCAACGTGGCGCTGCCATCGACGTTGAGATTGACCGTGGCACTTGACGGGCCGACAAAAATGAACCAGGTGCCAACCGTCGTGGCGCGCCCGTAAAGCCGTCCATCGGGGCCTTTTTTCGCGCGCTCATGCGGCCCATAGGCGTCGATGGCCAAATCCAGCATCGGCCCAAGCACGTCACCCTCAAACACCTGTCCCGTCGCGCCGATGTCGCCATCTCCCACCACGTTGCGCCGCCGAAAGGCGACCGGGTCCATGCCAATGGCCTTGCAGATTTCGTCGGTGTGACATTCAAGCGCAAAGGTGTTGTACACGCCGTTGCAGGCACGAAAGGCCCCATTCGGCGGTGTGTTGGTGTAGACCGCTTGACTGGCGATTTTCACCGATCCCAACCGGTAATTGCCGCCCAGCGTATGCGCCGTCATCGTGGTGAGGAACACTTGTTCGCCGCCATAAGCGCCGCAATCCATCAACACCGTGGCTTCGCGCCCGACAATGTCGCCCTCTGGGGTTACCGCGGACCGGATCAGGATGTCGGCATTTTCGCGGCTCAAACAGGTCATCTGTTCTTCGCGGCGGGAGTTCACCAAAGACACTTTGCGCCCGGTTTTGCGTGCCAAAATCGCGGCGAAGGGTTCCAGAGAGCAATCGAATTTCAACCCAAACCCGCCGCCAACGGCGGGCACGGTGACATGGACTGCTGCCTCGGGTACGCCTAAAATCTTGGCCGTCACATGGCGCACGGTCCATGGCACTTGGGTCGAGGTGTGAATGTGAAACCGCCCGTCTTCATAGGCGGCCACCACGGCGCGCGGTTCAAACGGCACATGGCTTTGACGCCCGACCCGATAGGTGCCCTCCACAAGGATGACGTCGTCGCGAGCAAAGGCCGCATCGGTGTCGCCGCGCACCACCGTGGCTTCCCACGCGATATTGCCACCGCGTGCCGCGCCTTCGCGCAAAATCTCGTAGCTGGCCCAATCGGGGTGGATCAATGGCGCGTCTTTGGCCAGCGCCTCCGCCATGGTCAGAATTGGCGCTATCGGGTCGATCTCGACCAGAATGGCTGCGGCTGCGGCGCGCGCTTGGGCCAGGGTGGTCGCGGCCACCACGGCCAGAGGTTCGCCATGATAGCGCACCACGTCTTTTGCAAACAGCGGATGGTCGGCGATGCCGATCCCATGCAAACCGGGCGCGTCCTCACGTGTTGCAATCGCTTTGACCCCCGGCATGGACAGCGCGGGGGTGACGTCGATTTTGACGATCCTTCCCGACGCGGTCTCTGAACGGCGTGCAGCGGCGTGCAACATGCCGTGGCTGCCCTCGTCCACGGTATAGCGGGTGCGCCCCAGCAGCTTGTCCTTTGCATCCCGCCGAGGCAGGTTCATCACAGCAGTATTGGGAGGGTAGGGCAGTGTCACGGGCGCACCTCTTCCACGGGGCCAAGACCATTTGATCCAAGCGACAGGAGCGCATCTATAATGCGTTCGTAACCGGTGCAGCGGCAGATATTCCCGGTCATGGCCGATTTGAGTTCGGCGCGCGTGGGCGACGGATTTTCCGCCATGAAATGCGTCATCGACAGCACCATGCCGGGAAAGCACATGCCGCATTGCACGACATCGTATTCCAAGAACGCCTTTTGAACCGCAGTCAGGGTTTCACTGTTGGACACCCCTTCGATCGTTGTGATCTCCGCCCCGGCAAGGCGGCCAACGGGCAGCAGGCAGGACACTTTTGGTACGCCGTCGATCTGAACGATACAGGCGCCGCAAAAGCCTTCGCCACAGACATCCTTGGCCCCGGTGAGGTGCAAATCGTCGCGCAGGACCTCAAGCAAGGATCGGCGCGGATCGCCGTGATAGGGGACCGGGTCGCCATTGATCATCAAAGTCAGCACCATATTTAGGCTCCTTGCGCGGTCAGCGATATGTCAGAGAAGGCCTGTGCCACCAAAGCGGGCAACACCCGCAGGCGGTACCAACCTTGGCCATCCACGGCGTCACGGCCCACAAAGTCCTGTGATGCGCGGGCGGCGGCGTGGGCGCGGATGCTGTCCGACGTCATCTTTTGATCGTCGCACAGCGCTTCCAAAGCGTGCCAGCGCCGCGCACGCTCTTCGACCGACCCCACGGCAATCCGCAGGTCATGCAGCGTGCCATCAGGGTGGATTGCCGCCGAGAGGCTGACCACCGCAAGCGGATAGTCCCCGGCCTGCCTTTGCATCAACCGCACATGCGCCGAACGCCTAGAAGTGCGGGGCACGGTGACGTGGTGCAGAATATGAGGCCTGTCGACAGGGGTGTTGAGGTAATCCTCAAGCGAGAGGGTCTCGCGGCCCGAGGAGGTTTCAAGCGTCACCTTTGCATTCAACGCCAGAAGGGCGGGGGCCAAGTCCGCAGAGTGAAAATCCCGCGTGCATAGGTTGCCACCTAAAGTGGCCATGCGGCGGATGGCGGGGGTCGCGGATTTGCCCGCCGCCGTGGCGAGCGCTGCCAGATCGGGCGCGCCGATCACCGCGTTGCATATGTCCTGATGGGTTGCCATCGCCCCCACAACCAGCACCTGATCATCGAGTGTGATGTCTGTGAGGTCTGGAATCTCTGCCAGCGATATAAAGGTCCGCTCACGCGCCTCGCGCATGACCCATGTGCCCCCGGCCATCACGGTTGCCGTCTCTCCCAAACGTGTCAGGATGTCGAGCGCCTGCGAAACGCGGGTCACTGAGATCAGGCTCTGCTGTGGTATCTCCATCATGTCCGTCACCTTTGTAAGAGCGGTCGATCAAGGGCGTGCGGGCCTGCAACAGCCCGCGCACACAGTGGGGTTAGCGACCGCGCATGATCATGCGGTAACGCATCTGGTCAAAGATCACCGCGAGGATCAAAAGCCCGCCCAAAAGCACCATCTGCATGTAGGAGCTGATCTGGGCGAGGTTCATGCCGTTTTGTACCATGACGATGAAAAACGCGCCCAGGACCACGGTCTGCACCTTGCCGATCCCACCTCTGAGCGACACACCCGCGATGACACAGGCGGCGATGGATTCAAGCGCCATGGAGCCGCCCAAATTGGCCTCGCCGCTTTCCACCCGCGCGGTCAACAACAGCCCGGTGAGAGACGCAATCAGCGAACAGAGGATGTAGGACACCATCAAGGTGCGCTTGGTGTTGATGGCCGAGAGATGCGCGGCCTTGATATTGCCGCCAACGGCGTAAATCTGTGTGCCCAAAGGCGTGCGCGACATCACCAGCCACATCACCACGATACAGATCGCGGCGATGAACACCGGAACAGGCACGCCGAACCATTTGCCAAAGCCAAAGGTGTCGCCAAAGGCAAAGGGCAGGCCAGACACCGGCACACCGCCGGTGAGAAACAGCGCAAGACCTGCGCCAACGGAGGACACGCCCAAGGTCATGATGAAGGGCGAAACCTCGAAATAGGCCACGCCCACGCCATTGACGAGCCCCACCAGCAAGGCGGTGAATCCCCCCGCAGCGATCCCGATCACAATCGCCAGCCAGATCGCATCGGGCATCACGCCCACCGCCCAGGTCATCGACACGGCGGAGACCACAGAAGTCAGCGCAATCGCGGTGCCAACCGACAAGTCAAACCCGCCAGAGACCAAAACCAACATCTGTCCCAAAGAGACCAAAACCAGATAAACCGATTGCCGGGCCACATTGACGAGGTTCTGCCCGGTCAGGAATTTCGCGGACATCAACGAGAAAACCACCAAAGCGATGGCCAAAAAGAACGGCAAGACGCCGACACGTAAAAACAGTTTGCGCAGAACGCCGGAGGTGTCAGAAGATGTGGGTGCGGTTGTCATAGGGTCGGTTCACTTTCAACAAAGAAGTGTTTCAAAACAGTGTCCTCGGTGGCATCAGCCCGCGCCAATTCGGCGGTGACATGGCCATGGGCAAAGACGAGGAGACGGTGAGAGAGGTTGATCGCTTCGGGCAGATCGGAGGAGATCACGACCACGGCCTTGCCCGCCTCCGCCAGGGATTTGATCTTGAGATACAGGGCGGCGCGGGTGCCCATATCGACGCCCACGGTCGGCTCATCAAAGATGTAAACATCGGCATCTTGGCCAAAGGCCTTGCCAAATAACACCTTCTGTTGGTTGCCACCCGAAAGCTGCGAGACATATTTGGTGCGGTAATCATGGGGCAATTCGACGCGATCCGCGATCTCTGCGACCCGCTCACGCACCACGCGCCAAGTGATCCATCCGCGCTTGGAGGCGGTGCCCGAGGTCACCACATTCAGCCCGAGATTGTCATTGGAGGTCTTGGCCAGATCCAGCCCCTCGGCCTTGCGATCCGGCGACAGGTAATACAGACCACGGCGGATGATCTCGCGGGTCGAAAGATGGGTGATGTCCTGGCCTTTGAGGATGACGGTGCCCGTTTGATGCGCGGTCAGCCCCATCATGGCGCGGAAAAACCGCGATTTGCCGCAGCCAACCAGCCCCGCCACGCCCAGAACCTCACCCGCCCGCAGGCTCAGGCTGCTGGGGGCCACGCCGGGCGTCGACAGCCCGTTGACCTCAAGCACGACCTCGCCGGGCATGGTCGCAATCACCGGATAAATTTCCGCAATCGCGCGTCCGGTCATCATCTCGACCAAATGCGCCTCATCTGTATCCGTCATGGCGACCGTGCCGATTTTCGCGCCATCGCGCAGAACTGTGACCCGATCGGCAATGCGGGCGAATTCCTGCATCCGGTGGGAAATGTAGACGATGCCAACGCCCTTGGCCTTTTGCTGTTGGATGAAGGCAAACAGGTGATCGACCTCGCGGTCGGTCAGAGAGGCGGTCGGTTCATCCAAGATCAAGACCTTGAGATCGCCGTGAAACGCCTTGGCAATTTCAACCATCTGTTGCTGGGCGCGCGACAGGGAGGCGACCTGTGCCGAGGGGGAGAGGGCAAAGCCCAACGTGTCGAAAATCTCTTGTGCGCGTCGGCGCATTTCGCCGTGATCAATCAAAAATCCGGCGCGCGGCTCTTGGCCCAAAAACATGTTTTCGGCCACGGTCAGCGTCGGGATCAGCGAGAATTCCTGAAACACAGTATAGACGCCATGGGATTTGGCGCGCGCCACCGTGTCGAAATTCATCGTATGACCGTCAAGGTAAATCGCGCCTTCAGAGGGCGATGTGGCGCCCGCGAGCATGGAAATCAGCGTCGATTTCCCGGCACCATTTTCGCCAAACAACACATGAACCTCGCCTGCATTCAGGTCAAAATCCACCGCATTGAGGGCGCGCACGCCGGGGTAGTCCTTGGTCAATCCGTGGGTGGAGAGTAGGGGACGGGGCATAGTGGGCCTCCAAATGGGACAGTGGACCGGGACACATCTGCCCCGGCCCGAGATCAAAGATCAGCCGTTATTCGACGGAGAACACCGGGCGGAACCCATCCGGCGGCAAGATCGCATCGCGCGCCACCGAGCCGATATTGTCGCCATCGACGACAAAGATTTTCGGACCCACATGTTTGATGTAATCCTTGCCTTCGATGATGCGGACAGCTTGGTCCACGGCGATCCGGCCCTGAATGACCATCGAATCCGCCGGAGCAGCGGCGATCATGCCGCGTTGGATGCCGGTATAGACGCCCGGTGTCATGTAAAACGCCAGAAGGCCGATCTCATCGGTGAGGCCACGTTCGCGCAAAAGACCCTGTGCCGCTTCGGCGGTGACCGCCGTGCCTGCGAGGTATTTCACGTCGGGGTTGGATTGCAAAACGTCTTCGACCAGCTTGAGCTGTGCCTCTTTGCCGGTGTCGCCATAGCGCGGTTCCAACACTTCAACAGCCGAACCTTCGATGGCGGTCATAAAGCCGGTGTTGGCGGCCTCGACCCAACCAGCACCCGCAGGTCCGGGGAACCAACCGACCTGAACCGGGTCCGTGCCAGCGGGATGTTTGTCCGCCAGATATTTGCCGGTTTCAAAACCCATCGTGTAGAAAGACACCAAGGATTTGGCGGAAATGTCCGGCGAGGACACACCGTTGATCACGTCGATCACCGGGATGCCTTTGGCGGCCACTTCGGAAATCACGCTGTTGAGGCCGTCATAGGAAATCGCCCCGATGATCACCGCATCCGCGCCGGAGGCAACGCAATCTTCGATCTGGCTGACCTGTTTCGACAGTTCGGTATACCCGCCCGCCTCGACAAGGTTCATTTTGACGCCAAGACGTTTGGCTTCTTCGGCCACGCCGTAATCCACGCCAAGCCAATAGGCGTCTTTCATATGCGGGAAAGACACGCAGATGTTGTAGGCCTCATCGGCTTTCTCAAGCGCTTCATAGGTCACCGGGGTGGAGGTGCCGTCGGTGGAAAAGGCGGGGGTCACCTCTTCGGCCTCATAGGGATACCACGCATCGGCAAGCGCCGGGGTGGTGAGCATGGCGGCAAAGGCCACGCCGGTCAAAAGGGCATGTTTCATGGATCTGACTCCTTGTTGGGTCCATCAGTTGAAATGCGGTCATTGCCGCGTTTTTATTATGAAAGGGGAGCGGGTGCTCCCGGTCGGCATCAGGCCCCTAAGCGAGGGCCTGACGGATGTCTGCGAGCATGGTTTTGCGCGCGGCGCGTGCTGCCAGCGCCTCGTCCATCTCGACACGTTTGAAGGTGACGGGAGTGTTGGGCTGCAATTGACCGATCAGGTCCATATCCGCCGAAATCACCGCGCCCAGGGTAAAATAGCCGCCCCCCGACACCGCATCGCGGTGCAACACGATGGGTTCCAAGCCGCCGGGCACCTGAATCGAGCCATAGGAGTAACACCCGTCCACGATGTTTGACGGATCAGAACCTGCGCCAAAGGGCTGTGGACGATCGACAAATTCCATCGGAGTGCCGCCGCGGAACCGATAGCCCATGCGGTCCGCTTCGGGCGCGACCACCCAGGCATCATCGAAAAACGCCTTTTGGCTTTTCTCGGTCAGACGGTGCCAATAGAGCCCGGTCAACACCCGCAATACGGCGGGGGTGCCGGGGCGGCGGCGAAGCGCCAGGGGAACAGAGCGCCCCTCCGCCACCACCGCGCCAGTGCCCACCGGGATCACATCCCCGGCGGCCACGGCGCGCCCTTCGAAACCACCCAAGGCCCCGATGGGATAGGTGGAGCGCGACCCAAGCGCAGGCTCAGTCGCGATACCGCCGGAGACGGCGATGTAAATCCGCGCCCCAGCTTTGAGAAAGCCAAAGGATAGGGTTTGACCGGGTTTGACGGTAAACGACGTCCACGTCTCGCGCGGCTCTCCGTCAAGCATCATCGGGATGTCCGCGCCAGTGACGGCGACGCTCATTTCGGCACCGAATTTGATCTCCGGCCCCATGAACACGGCTTCTAATCCGGCCGCGCCTTCGTCATTGCCGACCAAAAGGTTCGCGGCCCGCAGCGCCAAGCGATCCATCGCGCCGCCTTCGGGAATGCCAAGATGAAAGTAGCCGGGGCGGCCAAGATCCTGAACACTGGTTGCAAGTCCCGGTTTGATGATCTCAAGCGTCATTGAGGGCCTCCATCAGCTTGGCGTTGAAACCGGTCATGTCGGCGTTGAACGCGTCGAGATCAAATTTGACCTCGGCAATGCGCGGCGCATAAGTGCCCGCCTCAACCTCTTTGACGATCCGGTCGTAGTCTGTGCGATCAATCGGTTTCCATTTGACGATGTCGCCGGGGCGGAAAAACACCATGAAATCTTTGAGGTAGCTGATCTTTTGCTCAGGATCATAGATCGGCATCGGTGTGATCCCGAACATCTGATAGCCACCGGCGCCGCGCACCGAATAGATGCAGGAAAAACACCCGCCATAGCCCACGGTCAGTTTCGGCGTATCGGTCCGGGGCCGCAGGTATTTTGGCACCTCAAGCTGTTTGTCGCGCTCGACCAGTTGGTAGAGAAACGGCAGACCCGACACAAAGCCCACCATCGAGACGAACCAAGGTTGGGAATGATGCGCCTCGATAAAGGCGGCGACGCTGTCATAGCCGTTGATCTTGGCGGCATATTCCAAATCCGACCCGCTCGGATCCTGGTGGCGTTCGCGGAACCGCATCAGAGTTTCATGGGTCCACGGGTCTTCATAAAACACCGGAATTTCGATGATCCGGGTCTCAAGGCGTTTCTCTTGCGCCTCCGCCTCGTGTTCCAATTCCTTGATCTTGGCCATGATGGCGTCAGGGGCGATGACATCGGGGTCAAACCGCACCTCGAAGGAGGCATTCGCCGGGCAAATCTCGGTCACGCCGGGGATATTCGCGGCGCGCACCAGTTTGCTCAAGGACAGGCAGATAAAGAAGGCATCCAGAGACATTTCATCGTCGATCTCGACATAGATATGTTCGTCCCCGCCATAGCTGTAACGCGTTTTCATGCGGCGTCTCCTTTGGTTGCGGTCAAATGTCCGGCGGCCAGCCACGGTTCCAGCCATTGGGTATGAAACGCGCCTTTGCGCACCTCAGGGTCGGCGGCCAGCGCAAGGTGCAGCGGCACCGTGGTTTTCGTGCCACCGATCTCCAATTCGGTGAGGGCGATGACCAATTTATCAATCGCCTCATTGCGGGTCGGGGCATGGACAATCACCTTGCCCAACAGCGAGTCATAGAACGGCGGGATTTGGTAGCCCTCGGAAAGGAAGTGATCAAACCGCACGCCTTCGCCCTTGGGCTCGACCAGTTTCGACACCACGCCGGGCCATGGCATGAATTGCATGAACGGATCTTCGGCACAGATGCGCACCTCGATGGCGTGGCCTGAGCGGGTGATCTGATCTTGGGTCATCGACAGTTTGGCCCCGCCGCAGACATTGATCATTTCCGCCACCAGATCGACGCCGGTGAGCATTTCGGTGACCGGATGTTCGACCTGAATGCGGGTGTTCATTTCGATGAAGTAAAACGCGTTGGTCGCCTCATCATAAAGGTACTCAAGCGTGCCCGCGCCACGATAATTCACCGCCTTGGCCAACGCCACGGCAGAGGCGCAAAGGGCTTCGCGGGTCGGTTCGTCCAAACAGGCAGCTCCGGCTTCTTCCCAGACCTTTTGCCGACGTCGTTGCAGGGAACATTCGCGTTCAAAACAATGCACCGCAGTGTCGCCATCGCCCAAGATTTGCACCTCGATGTGGCGCGGCGACAGGATGGCGCGTTCGATATAGAGGCCACCGTCGCCAAAGGCAGCTTCGGCTTCGGCCTTGGCTTGCGGGGCGAGGGTTCTGAGCTCTGCCTCGTTCGACGCGATGCGAATGCCGCGCCCGCCGCCGCCCGCTGCGGCTTTGATCATCACCGGATAGCCGATCTCGGCGGCCACTTTCAGTGCGTCCTCGACGTCAATCCGCCCCTCGGAGCCGGGCACCACCGGCACACCGGCAGCTATTGCCGCCTGACGTGCCGCGACCTTGTCGCCCATACGCTCGATCGTGTCCGCGGTGGGACCGACGAAAATCAACCCGGCGGCTTCGACAGCGCGGGCAAAGCGCGGGCTCTCGGACAAAAAGCCGTAGCCCGGATGGATCGCATCCGCACCTGTATCCTTGGCGGCTTTCAGCACGGCCTCGATGTTCAGATAGCTGTCTTTCGAGGGCGCAGGGCCGATACAGATGGCCTCGTCGGCCAGCTTGACCGCCAGCATATCGGTGTCAGCTTCGGAATGGGCCTGGATCGCGTGGATGCCCAACGCTTGCGCGGCGCGCACGATCCGCACGGCAATCTCGCCTCGGTTGGCAATGAAAAGACGTTCAATAGCCATCAGATCACGCAAGCTCCGCAAGCACAGCACCGGCGGTCACCGGGGCGGCGTCGTCGATCATGTATTTGACAAAGGTGCCCTCAACTTCGGAGGTCACAGCGATAAAGGTTTTCATCACTTCGACCAGACCGATGGTGTCGCCAATGGCCACCGCATCGCCGGGGGATTTGAACACCGGCTCCTCGGGGGAGGGCTTGTGATAAAATGTGCCGGGGAGGGGGGATTGAATGTTGCTCATGGTCGTTTCCTGTTGGTTTAGCTCTGTTGGCTTAGGCGGTTTCAAGCACGGCGGAGGCCGGTGCAATATGGATGCCGTTTTCGGTCAGAGTGGCGCGGATGGCGCGTCCGATGTCCAGAGCGCCCGGCGTGTCGGAGTGAAAACAAATCGACTCGAACGCGATGTCGATGTCTTTGCCCTCAACCGTGGTCACTTTGCCCTCAAGACAGGCGCGCAGGCACTTTTGTGCAATCGCCTCTGGATCGGGTCGGCCAACGCGGCGGGTGAAAACAATCGCACCGTCAGTGCCATAGTCGCGATCGGCATAGAATTCGCGCACCACTGGGTGACCCAGCCGTTTGGCGACCTCGTAGGTCTTGGACACACCCATGCAATAGATCAAAAGATCGCCGCTGATCGCGCCAAGGCTTTCGATCATGTGGCGTGACAGCTCTTCGTTGCGCGCGGCCTCCATGTAAAGCGCGCCATGCGGTTTGACGTGCTGAAGCCGGATGCCGTGGCGGCGGCCAAATTCGCGCACCGCGCCGACCTGATAGATGATGTCGTTGACCAATTCTTCGTGGGTGGTCTGGATGAAGCGACGGCCAAAGCCCTGAAGGTCGCGATAGCCGGGATGCGCGCCAAGCCCGACGCCGTAGACCTGGGCCAATTTGATCACCCGATCCATGGAGTTCGGATCACCGGCGTGAAACCCTGCGGCGATGTTGGCCGAAGAGATCAATGCCATCAGATCTTCGTCGGGCGCTTCGCCCAAGACCCAATGGCCAAAGCCCTCACCCATGTCGCAATTTAAATCGATGATCTTCTGCATGACTGGTCCTTGTTCTCTGTGGAACCAGCATTTTCCAAATTGAGTCTGTTTGTAAAATTCAGAATTCAACTATAGCATTATCTAATTTTCCAAATTCAAAATTTCAATTCAGATCAGATTTTGCGCGCATTTGGGCAAAAATAGGCAATTTTGAAACGGCGGCAACAGTCATTATTCGATTTTGGAGATAATACTTGGTTCAAAAATTGAATTTCCGAATTCATTGGGCATCCTCTACACTGACATCGAGACACCGCGCCAAGGTGTTCGGAAAATCCGAAGAGGACGGTCCTGATGAATCTGCGCCAATTGAAATATTTTCTTGCCACCGCCGAATTGGGGCAGGTCAGCCGCGCCGCCAGTGAATTGTCGATTTCGCAATCCTCGATCACCACGGCGATCCGCGAGTTGGAGCAGGAAATGGACACCATCCTGTTTGTGCGCACGGCGCATGGGATGGAGCCGACCGCATCGGGGCGCGAACTTGTGGGGGCGGCGCGCGACGTGTTGGAAAAGGTCAATATCGCGCGCAACATCGGCCAAGGTCGATCCGAGATTGAAGGCACCATCAACATTGCCGCCACTTATACGGTGATTGGCTATTTCCTACCCTTTCATCTCGACCGCCTGACCCACCGGTTTCCAAAACTCGACATTCGCATCAGCGAGCTGAACCGGGAGAGCATCGAAGAGGGGTTGATGACAAATCGCTTTGACATGGCGGTTTTGCTGACCTCGAACACCGCCAATCCCGAACTTGAGACCGAAACCTTGCTGCGCTCGCACCGCCGCCTTTGGGTGCCGCAAAACCACCCGCTGCACCAACAGGGCCGCGCGACATTCGAAGATATTGCGAAAGAGGATTACATCATGTTGACCGTCGATGAGGCGGCCAATACGTCGATGAAATATTGGGGGCCAACCGGGCTGACGCCCAACATCAAACTGCGCACCTCTTCGACCGAGGCGGTGCGTTCCATGGTCGCCAACGGGCAGGGCATCACCATCCTCTCGGATATGGTCTATCGGCCTTGGTCCTTGGAGGGGCGCCGGATCGGCACGGTCGCGACCGACCGCGAAATCCCCTCTATGGATGTGGGTTTGGCGTGGCGTCGTACGCAGGACATGAGCGAGCCTGTTCGGGTATTTTACGACTACTTTATGGATGCATTCCTGTCGCCGCAAATGTCGCAACTCGCCGGGCGCAGTTAAGGGTGGCGACCCGTCAGAGTCGCCGCACGTTGCGGTTAGGCCGACAGACGTTGCCGCACGAGCGTGACCCAATAAGAACTGCCCCAGCCAATCACATCGTCATTAAAATTATAGGCCGGGTGATGCAGATTGGCCGACGGTCCATTGCCGATATTGATCATACAACCCGGCACTTTGTTCAGCATAAAGGCGAAATCTTCGCCCCCCAAAGTGGGCGTCATATCCAACGTCACATTCTCCTCACCGGCCACCGCGCGCGCGGCTTCGGCGGCAAATTCGGTCTCTTGCGCGTGGTTCACCAGCACCGGATAGCTGCGTTTATAGTCCAGTGTGCCGACACAGCCATGTCCGGCGGCGATATTGGACACGATCTCACCGACCCGGTGTTCGACATGATCCCGCAGCGCCTCATTCATCGTGCGCACCGTGCCTTTGACGGTGATCTGTTGCGGGATGACGTTATGGGCGTGGCCGCCCTCAATCGCACAGAGCGACACAACATGGGCGTCAAACGGATCGACAGAGCGCGCGCTCATGCCGTGGATGGCCTGAATGATCCCGGCAAGGGCCGGAAACGGGTCAATGCTTGTGTGCGGTTCGGCGGCGTGTCCGCCTTTGCCGGTGATGGTGATGGTCAGTATGTCCACGGCGGCCATAATCGGCCCCGGAGCGGTGGTGAATTTTCCCACATCGAGCCCCGGCATATTGTGCATGCCGTAGACCTCATCACAGGGCCAACGCTCAAACAACCCGTCTTCGATCATCGCCTGCGCGCCCGCGCCGCCCTCTTCGGCGGGTTGGAAGATCACGATCACCGTGCCGTCAAAGGCGCGCGTTTCTGCCAGATGTTTCGCCGCGCCCAGCAACATGGTCGAATGGCCGTCATGCCCACAGGCGTGCATTTTCCCCGGCACTTTCGAGGCATAAGCCAGCCCGGTTTCTTCCAGAATTGGCAGCGCATCCATATCGGCGCGCAGTCCAATCATCCGCCCGGAGATATTGGTTTTGCCGTGGATCACACCGACCACGCCGGTCTGGCCCATCCCCTCGACCACCTCATCCACACCCGCCGCGCGCAGAGCCTCGGCCACTTTCGCGGCGGTGCGATGGACCTCGTACAAAAGCTCGGGGTTTTCGTGCAAATCATGGCGAAATGCGATCAAATCCTCGATCTCGCGCGCCACCCAATTTTCAATCGCCATGTTTTATCCTTTCGTCATTTTATATCGAAAATCACAATGGCTCGCGCCTTTCATGATCGTCTGTGTCCGGGTCAATTCGATCTTCGGGTTATAGCCGACGCAAAAATCGCCATCGCGATTGCAGGACAACAGATGCCCGATGTCGCCCAGCCCCATGTCCTGATACATCTCCGCATAGCGACAGCGCGTGACGTTAAAGGCCATTTGATCCGGCTCAGTCACCAGGACATCCATCTCAAGCGCGTCTTCTTTGGTCCAGTTCGGCAGAATATCGGCAAAATCCGACAGGTTCGGCGCATGGCCCAAATCTTCGGCCAGGGCTTTGCCCTGTTCAATCGCGGAGCGCGAGCAGGTCTCGCCAATCACCGCTTCCGCCTCTTCGCGGCCCGCGCGTTCGGTAATTACGTCGAGCACATGTTTGAGGATCATCGCCTCAATGCGGCGGCGTTCGAGGATGGGGAGGTCTTTCATTGCGTCACCTTTGCTCATAGTTTCGGCTCCTGACGGTCTTTGCGTTGCAACCATGTCAGATAGAGCGGTGCAACCCGGCGACCAATGGCATGAAACGGCAGTGGATGCGGCTCGGTGACCGGCAGGGCCAGCCCGCGCTCATCCTCGCCATCCACGGCCCGCGCGATCTCGCGGCCCAAAGCATTGCCAAGCGCCACGCCGCGCCCGTTACAGCCAATCCAGGTCCAGCCATTCGGACCCAGTTTGTGGACCCGCGGAAAGCGGTCCCAATTCATCGACAGATAGCCGGACCAGATATGCGTCATTTTCGGCGGCGCGAGCTGTGGGAAACTGTCGGCCAGATTGGCCGCGACCTTGCGCGCGATCCGGGCCTCAACGTCGCCACCGCCAAGGATCGCCCCGCCGGTGATCAACCGATTGCGCGCATCATAGCGGAAAAACCGCAAATCGCCACGCGTGTCAGACACCGCCTGACGCCCCGGCAAAAGCGTGGCGCGCAAATTGTCCGAGAGCGGTTCGGTGGACATTTGCCACGAATGCACCGGGATGATGGACCGTGCCAAACGCTGCGCCAACCCGGGGGACAATTCGCCGGTGTAGGCATTGGTGGCAAGGATCAGCGCGCGGGCTTTGACCGTGCTTTTGACTGTGCCGTGGGTGGTTTTGACGACCCACTCCGCCCCGGTATGTGCATAGCTCTCCACGCGGGTTTGTTCAAAAATTTTACCGCCGTGGCGCTCTACCGCCCCGGCCAGTCCGCGCGCCAAAGCCAGCGGGTTGATATGTCCGCCCGAAGGCGCCAACATCCCGCCGTACCAATGATCCGTGCCCATCAATGCGGTGGTGGCGGCGCGGTCAAGGTATTCGACCTCAAGCCCAAACCGCGTCCAGGCCTCCACCCGCTTTTGGCTTAATTTGGTGCGTCCGGGTGAGTGCGCCGGTTGAAACCACCCGGTTTGCTCCGCTTCGGCCTCAATCCCCTCATCGCGGATTTTGTCAAACAACATCCCCGCAGAAGCCCCGATCAATTCGGCAAATTTGCGCCCGGTCTCGCCAAAGCGCGCCACCCACATATCGGGTTCGGCGGCGGTCAGTGTGGGGATCACTTGGCCGTTGTTGCGCCCCGATGCGCCCCAGCCCACGGCCTGACCTTCGAGCACCACAACATCGCGCCCGGCCTTGGCCAGATGCAGCGCGGCAGACAAGCCGGAAAAACCGCCGCCGATGATCACGGTGTCGGTCTCGATCGGGCTGCTCAGGGGCGCGTTGGGCGGACGTTTGGGGGCGGTGTCGGCCCAAAGCGAGGGCGGGAAGGAAACGGGGCTTTGCATTTTGGGTCTTTCGGTAGTGTGATAGGTAAATTCTACGGAATGGGCGTTTTGGCGAATAGGTTTCTATGGTTTGCGGAAACGTGGGTCTGTACTGAGAGGCAAAAGAGGCGAGGCGATATGAGCGACACAAGTTTTGATGAGATTGACCAACGCATTCTCGACATTTTGCAGGTGGACAGCGACCTGCCGATTGCCGAGGTGGCGGACCGGGTGGGGCTGAGCCCGACACCGATTTGGCGGCGCATCAAACGCATGGAGGCGGCGGGGTTGATCCGGGGTCGGGTCGCTTTGATCGATCAAAAACTGGCGAATGTGCCGATGACGATTTTCATCGGCGTGACCGCGCCGCGTCACGCGATGGAATGGTTCACGCAGTTTCGCGCGCTGATCGAAGACATCCCGGAAGTGGTCGAGGCCTATCGTCTGACCGGGGCGACGGATTACATCATGAAGGTCGTGGTGCCCGACATTGCCACCTATGACGTGGTTTACCAGCGGATGATCGAAGAGGTGGAATTTTCGACGGTGAACTCGTCGATCTCGATGGAGGAGTTGAAATTCACCACCGCCGTTCCGACCAAATACCTGTGATTTGGGCGGCTGGGGCAGGGGCATAGGGTGCCCCTGCCGATATGTCGGATGTTTAAGCGGTCTCATGGACGTGGCCGCCCAAATAGGCCTCCGCCACACGCGGATCATTGGCCAAAGCCGAGGCGTCGCCTTCGATCACGATCTTGCCGTGTTCAATCACCGAAGCCGTGTCCGAAATCCGCAGCGCGGCTTTGACGTTTTGTTCGACCAACAGCACGGCATAGCCCTCAGCGCGGATTTTCGACACCAGCTCGCAGATAAAGCCCACCAAGCGCGGGGCGAGGCCCAGCGAGGGTTCGTCCAAAAGCAACACTTTGGGTTTGCGCATCAACGCCCGCCCAATGCAGAGCATCTGTTGCTCGCCGCCCGACATCGACCCGGCCTGTTGCTTCAGGCGCTCTTCGAGACGCGGGAACAGGGCCAAGACATGATCCAATTCCTGCCGCCCCAGTGGCCCAGCCCCGATCACAAGGTTTTCCAACACGGTCATGTTGGAAAAAATCTGACGGCCTTCCGGGGCCTGCATGATGCCGCGCTCAACGATCTCGTGGCTTTTGAGCTTGGAAATGTCTTCGCCTTCCAAAAGGATTTCCCCGCCCGTGGCGTGATAAATCCCGGAGATACAGCGCATCAGGGAGGTTTTGCCCACCCCGTTGGCGCCCAGCACGGATACGATGCCCTGCTCCGGCACGGTGACCGAAATGTCGTGCAAAATGTCCTGAATGCCGATTTTGAGCGACAGGTTTTTGATCTCAAGAATGTTGCTCATCCCTCATCTCCCCCAAGGTAGGCCTCTAACACGCCGGGGTCTTGGCGCACCACTGCAGGCACGTCATCGGCGATTTTACGACCCGAGGCGAGCACCACAAGCCGTTCGCAAATGCCCATGACCAGCCCCATATCGTGCTCCACCAACATGATGGTCAGCCCCTCTTTGTTCAGCCCGGTGATGAAGTGCGCCAGTTCCGTGGTCTCGGAATCGTTCATGCCTGCGGCAGGTTCGTCCAAGATCAAAAGATCGGGTTTCATCGCCAAGGCACGCGCGATCTCAAGGTATTTGCGCTTGCCGTAGCTGAGGTTGGCGGCGAGGTCATCGGCATGATCGGCCAAGCCACCCGTTCCAACATCTCATAGCTGCGCTCCGAGATGTCTTTTGCCCGCGCCTTGCCGCCGAAGAGCGAGGAGATAGGACCGACGCCAATCATCCCAAGTGCGCCGACGGAGATATTGTCGAACACGGTCATGTTCGGAAACACCCGCAGGTTTTGAAAGGTGCGCGACATGCCTTTGTGGGCGATCTTATGCGCCGACAATCCGGTGATGACCTCGCCCTTAAACCGCACCTCGCCAGAGGAGGGTGGCGTGAAGCCGGAGATCAGGTTGAACAGCGTGGTTTTCCCGGCACCATTCGGCCCGATCAGGCCAAACAGCTCGCCTTGATGGACCTGTGTGCTGACATCATCGACCGCTTTGAGGCCGCCAAAGGCGCGGGTCAGATGGTCGAGTTCGAGAATAGCGGTCATTTCCAACCGATGCCTTTCTCGCCTTTTTTGGCGGCCCAGCCTTGGCCAAGGACACGGCGGGCAAAGTTGAGGGCGGAGACTTCGCCGAACAGACCTTTGGGCAAAAACAGGATGGCGGAGAACATCAGGACACCGACGATGATGTTGCGAATATCCCCAACCGAACGCAGGGCTTCGGGCAGAAGGATCAACAACAACGCGCCGATCAACACCCCCGGAAGGCTGCCCAGACCGCCGACCACAACCATGGTCAGGATCAGGATGGATTGCGAAAAATGGAAGTCATTGGGCGAGATGTAGCCCGTGGTGTAGGCCCAAAGCGCACCGGCGATGCCAGCGAAAAAGGCAGAGATCACAAAGGCTTGGATTTTCATCACGGTGACATTGATGCCCATGGCCGAGGCGCATTGATCGTCTTCGCGCAGGGAACGCAACGCATTGCCATAATAGGAATGGCTGAGCCGGTTGAGCACGAGGATAGAGATCGCAACGATGCCCGCGACGACATAGTAGATGCCCAGATCACTGTCGATTTCTAAGCCAAACAGGTTGATGCCAGAGAACAACATCACACCATTCGGCCCGTTGGTCAGGCCAACCCAATTGAGAAACACCAGATAAAGCATCTGACCAATGCCCAGCGTGGCAACGGCGAAATAGATCGACATCAGGCGCATGGTGGGCAGGGCGACCAAAAAGGCGATGGCGGCGGCGGACAGGCCCGCAAGCGGCAGGCCAAGGGTGAAGCCAATGCCATGATTGGCCCCCAAAATCGCTGCCACATAGGCCCCTACGCCGTAAAGCGCGGCATGACCCAAGTGCAGCAGTCCAGCCACCCCGGTGACGAGGTGAAGCGAGGCCGCGAGCAACATGAAAATCGCGGCGATGGTGGCGATCTGATAGTAGTAGCCTTTGTCAAAACCGACGAGCAGCGCCGGGATCAGGGCAAAGGCCAATACGAGCAGGCCGAGTTTGATGAGGAGCGATTTAGACACGTTCCCTCCTTGCGCCAAAAAGGCCTTGCGGGAAAAAGATCAGGGTCAACAAGAGGAAGGCATAGGCCACCATGTCGGACCAAACGGAGGGCATGAAGCTGGTCGAAAGGCTCTCGGACAAGCCCAAGATGATGGCGGAGATCACAGCGCCGGGCACGGAGGACAAGCCGCCCATGACCATGGCAACAAAGGCCTTGATGCCGGGCGTAAAGCCCATTGAGGGGAAGATCGCGCCGTAATACAGACCCACCAAGATGCCCGCGAGCGCGCCCATGGCGGAGCCGATGACAAAGGTGATGATGATGGTGCGGTCGGTGTTGATGCCGCAATATTTCGCGCCCAACGCGTTGTTTGAGACGGCGCGGATCGACAGGCCGATGGGACTTTTTTTCAGCAACCATTGCAAGCCGCCGAGCATCAGTAACGTGACGCCCAAGATGATCAAATCGCCGTTGACGATGGTGATCGGGCCGATGTGGATCGGTTTGTTGATCAGATAGGCCAGATCGACGGTTTGGAATTGTGAGCCAAAGACCATCTCCATCGCTTCGCGGGCGATGATCGACATGGCGAGCGAAGACATCAGCGTGGCCTCCCGCATGGCGCGCGATTTCAACGAGGCCTCATCCGAGAAGCGGCGGAACGGGCGAAACGCCATACGTTCAAGGCCAAACCCGGCCAAGGCGCCCGCAGCCAATGCGATAAACAGCACCACCAAAAGCGGCGGTCCAAAGGCCGAAATTGCCATAAGCCCGGCAAAGGCACCGATGGTGTAGACCTCGCCATGGGCAAAGTTGACCACGTTCAACACGCCGAAAATCAACGTAAATCCGATGGCCATAAGCGCGTAGATCATGCCCAAGGACAAACCGATGGCCAATTGTTGCAGGATATAAGGATCGAGCACGTCGTCCCCCTTTTTGGTATGGTCCCCGCCCGGTCAGCCCGGAGGCTGTGCGGACGGGGAGAAGGGTTTATTCGACTTCGACAAACACGCCGCCCACTACGGAAGCCTTGGTCAGCTCCTTCAGCGGTTCGCCGTTTTCATCGAATGTGGTGTTGCCGGTGACGCCCGGAAAATCACTCGTGGCGGCCACAGCATCGCGCAGGCTCTCGCGGGTGAGATCCGGGTAGGCTTTGACCACGGCGGCCAACATGATGTTCACCGCGTCATAGGCCTGTGCCGGGAACTGACCGGGGGCGTGATCATGGGTTTTGTCCCATTCGGTGACGAAGTCCTGAACATTCGCATCCATCCGCGTCGGCAAGAAGGTCGCGGTCAGCAACAGGCCTTCGGCAGCCTCGCCCGCCAATTCGATCAACTGGTCATTATAGGCCGCCGAGGTCGAATAGATCGGGATTTCGGCGTCAAGCTGTGCCATTTGTTTGAGGAACTGCGCGCCATCTTCATAGAAGAAGCCGGTGTAGACCGCGTCGGGTGCCTGATCTTCGAGCTTGGTGATGATGGAACGGAAATCGGCCAGACCGCGGTTGAAGAATTCGGTGTAAACCACTTCGCCACCGGCGGCTTCAAACGGCTCGACAAAGCCTTTCGCCACGGATTGACCCCAGTCGGTTTGCTCCGCGATCACCGCGACTTTTTTGATGCCTTTGTCCATCATCCACTGGGCGTTCACGGCGCCTTCTTGGTCTTGGGTGGTGATGTTGCGGAACTGCCATTTGGAGATTTTGGCAAAATCCGGGTGCGACGCGGTTTGCGACAATTGCACCATTCCGGCTTTTTTATACACCTGAGCCGCGGCCATCGACACGGTCGAGGTGAAATCGCCCAAAACGCCGACGATCTCTTTGTCATCGACAAATTTGCGCGCGATGGTCACGCCCTCTTTGGCGTCAGAGCGCGAATCCTCATAGATGATTTCGACCGGAACAGGCAGCGCGCCCGAGGCGTTGAATTTGGTCAATGCGATCTCTGCCGCATCTTTGAAATCCTGACCATATTGCGCGGTGTTGCCGGTGAGCGGCAGTTGGTAACCGAGTTTAACACTGTCTTGGGCAAAGGCTGCGACCGGGGTCAACGCGGTGGCAGCAGCAAGCAAAAGTGCCGTTCTGCGTGTGAGTTTCATGGTGAGTTCCTCTGTTGGTCGGAAGGGTGTTTGAGTGTGAAAGAGCCCGGTTGATCCGGGTCTGAGGGTGTGGACTTTGGCGGGCTTATTCCACCGCCACGGGGCCGGGTTCCACGATCAGGCGGCAACATCCGGTTTGGCCGGGTTTCCAGGTTTCGCCCTTAAAGGTAAACCCTGCCGCGCCAAACATGCCCGCGTCAATCGCGCCCGCCGCACGGCAGAGCATCTCAAGCTCTTCGCCCTCGCGCCCGGCGGCTTCCCAATTGTCTTTGAGTGGGCAGCGGTGAAACTGAATCTCCATCCCCTCAGCGTCGCATTTGCGCAGCTCAGGCGCAAACAGGTGATCGCGGCAGGGAATGCCAGCCAGAAACTGTTCGGTCAGAGCTTCGATATTGGCGGGGCCATGCGGTTTGAGCTTTTGCCCCATTTCGGCACCAAGGCGGTAGGTGGCTTCGCCCATCAATTCGATGGTCTTTTCCGGGCCAAATTCTTCGCGCAGCACATCGAACATGTGCATATAGAATTTGGCGCGCATCGCGTAAGCGCCGGACAGTTGTTCCAGAGTGATTTCGGGGGCGTCGGTCATGTCGGTCTCCTGTGGTCCATTTATATCGGCGCGCCTCACGGGCGTGTTTTCGATCAAGCCGGGGGATGAGACACCACATCCTGTGGCATCCAAAACCCCCGCAGAGCTTCGCAATTCGGCTCAAAGACGGGGCTGTGTTTCAAAGCGGGACGGTCCCGCGCAGCGGCCAGCTCGGCGGCGAGCGTAAGAAACATGTCCCGTTGCGCAAAGGGTTGGCGTTTGGTTGGGGTGTCGATCCTCCAGAAGCCTTTGAGTGTGGCGGGGGTGTTGGCCGCACCGTTTTTATGTCGCCAAAGCCCCTGAGCCACATCCACATCATAGTCCGAAAGGAAGCGCAATCCATTGTTACATATAAACAAAATCGAAGATATGATGTAGTCAACCGTCTGCGCGTCAAAGAAGTAGTTGAACCCCAGCCGCACCCAGCCGGGCCGCATCAGGCTTTTGCCCTGCGCAATCGCGGCCTCATAGGCGGTGGCGGTCTCTTGCGGGATATGCAGCAATTCGTGACCATAAGGGCCAGCACAAGAACAGCCACCCCGCGCCTGAATGCCAAACAGATCGTTGAGCAGAGCAACGACATAACCATAATGCAGCATTCGCCCTTCACACGAGATGTTGAAGGACAAAACCCCAAGCCGATCCGTGTCCAGTGGCCCAAGAAGACTCAGACCCGGCGCGGTGGAGAGGCGGGCAAAGGCCTCGCGCATCATCGCGCGTTCGCGCCGTTCGATCTCGGCTGATCCCACCGCCTCTTTCAGCGCCATGACGGCCCCTGCGCGGATGTCGCCGACGATGCCGGGCGTGCCCGCCTCTTCGCGCCGTTCGATGTCGCGCACATAGGTGTGGTGGCCTGCGGTGACATAGCTCACCGTGCCGCCACCTGTGACGCCGGGGCGGGTGGAGGTGAACAGCGCCTTCTCCGCCACCAAAACGCCAGAGGCACCGGGGCCACCAATGAATTTATGCGAGGAATAGAAAATCGCGTCGATCCGCGCATCCGGGTCCGTGGCGTCAAGGGTCAAAGACATGTCGACATAGGGAGCCGCAGCGGCGAAATCACAGACGAAGCGCGCGCCATGTCGGTGCAGCAGCGTCGCGATGGCTTTCAGATCTGAGCGCACGCCGGTCACATTGGAAGCGGCGGAGAAGGCACCGATTTTAAGGACCTCTTCCGGGTGGGCCTTCAGGCGTTCGGCCAGATGGGCGAGGTCGATTTGGCCCAAAGCATCAAGGCCGATCCGCTCAATCACCGCGCCGGTTTCGCGCCATGGCAGATCGTTTGAGTGGTGCTCATAGGGGCCGACAAAAACCACCGGAGCGTCGCCCGCGCGCACTTTGGCCTCAACATCCATACCCCGCACCAGCCGATCCACCGCCGCCGTCGCGCCATTGCCGGTGAAGATCACCACGTGATCTTGGGTCGCGCCAAGCGCCTCGGCGATGATGCCTCGCGCCTCTTCGCGCAGGGCCGTGGTTTCGCGCCCGGTGTAGGAGGTTTCGGTGTGGGTGTTGCCGTAAACCGGCAGGGCGATGTCAGCAATCGCGTCTTCGATCATGTGAAGGGAGCGCCCCGAGGCGATGAAATCGGCATAGACCAAAGGGCGTGGACCATAGGGGCCGGGGATGGCTTGACCCTCGCCAATGACACTGTCGCGGATGCGCGTAATCAAATCCTCTTTGGCATCGCGGTCAAAGGTGACCTCTGTCTCAGGATGTATCGGAGTTGCCGCAGGGTAGGCCATCGTCAAAAGTTCCTTGCATGATCTTCACGTTTCACCGGGGCCGACGCTGATGCGGTGGCGGTGATTTGAGGAAAAAGTGACACCTACTCGCCATATCGAGCAATAGGTTTCTAGTATTAGTTATAAGAAAGCAAAATTATTCTAGTATATGTAGTTTTTGAGGGGGGACGGAGCGGGAAACGTTCAGAAATGGCGATTTCGGAGAAAAATTTTCGACAGTTTCAATCTGTTGAATAAAGCCCCGTGTTTCAAATGCCTGTTTTAACGGCAAAATGAAAACGGAGAGGCGCGTGCCTCCCCGTTTGAAATGTTCTTAAACCGCATAGAAATTGGGCTAGATGGCGATGCGGCACCAGACACAGTCATGATCGGCCAAGGGGCGACCCGTGGTATCGAGAGAGCAAAGAATCCCCTTATCCCGCGCCATAAGATCGCGACCAGCCAACCAATCGAGCTTCATCACCCGCTCCGGGTGCGGCGTGATCAGGGAGGGGCGCGTGGTCATGCCCTCGGCGGTGAAGTCCCAGCTATAGCCGTGATCGCGCCCCAGCGCGAACAGCGTCTCTTTGCGCCAATCGAATTCTGGCGGTATGTGATTGCCGGTGTTGAGATCGCCCCCGATGAGCACGGGCATGTTGGGCGCAAAGTCCTCCACCGCCTTGAGCAAAATCTCAAATTGTGCGTGCCGATGCGTGGGGCCTGCGTTGCTTTCCAGATGGGTGGAAACGACACAGATCGGCCCCCGCTCGGTCGGGACAATCGCCGCCAGTGCCATCCGCCCGCCCAAACGCGGCTGATCAGGATCGGCGCCGCTGTCGGTGCTGAACCAATGGCCATGATCATCGAGCCGGATCAACGTCACCGCCTCAAACGGCACAGAGGATAGGATCGCGTTGCCATGCCACCCCAGCGCGTTGAAATCATCGGTGCAATAGGCCCGCTCGGTCGCGCCGCCCAAATCCAACTCGTGAAACTCGACGCCAAAAGCGTAGACCATGCCCAAAGCCTCGGCCATCTCAGCCGTGGTGTGGCGCTGGCCGGTACGGGCCATGCCGTGATCGACCTCGGAGAGCAGGACCACGTCAGGGGCGAGCGCCCCCAGATGCGCGGCGGTGTTGGCGGGGAACAGGCAACGTTCGACATTCCATGCCGCAACCGTGATCTCGGCGGGCAGGGCGGTACGGGTGGTTTGGCCCCCCAATTGCACCGCGCTCATCGCCATCACATCGGCCATCAGCGCGCGATGCGCCTCGGCGGTGCGCGGCGCGGCAAGAAGCGCGCTGCGTTGTTCGGCGGTGACGGAGGGGAGGTGATCCAACAGCGAAATCACGCCTTGCTCTCCACCGTGGTGTTGGATCGCGCCTGCAGTGTCGCCTTATGACGCACGTCCATCCGTTTGCCGGTGTCCGGGTGAAACAGGCACAGATGCGAGGGATCGCAGGACAGCCGCAGCGGGCCGGATTTGGCGGCGATCTCTTTGGCCAGATGCACGGTCAGCTGTTGTCCGTCGACGCGCCCATGCAGCAAGCGATGCGCGCCGAGTTCTTCGACCAGATCGACCTCCATCGCAATCGGCCCTTTGGCGTCGATGAACAAATCCTCAGGCCGCAGGCCAAGCGTGACCGGGCCGCGATGATCCACTGTCATCGACACGTCAAGCCCGGCAAAAGACAGGATGCCCTCTGACAATTCGCCCGCGACAAGGTTCATCGGCGGAGCGCCCATGAAAGAGGCGACAAAGGTCGAGGCCGGGTTGTGATAAATCTCGGAGGGCGTGCCGATTTGTTCGATGCGGCCCCCGTTCAACACGATGATGCGGTCGGCCATGGTCATGGCTTCGACCTGATCATGGGTGACATAGATCGAGGTGACACCAAGGCGACGTTGCAGCGCCTTGATTTCGATCCGCATCTGATTGCGCAGTTTCGCGTCCAGGTTGGAGAGCGGTTCGTCAAACAGGAACAGCGCCGGATCGCGCACGATGGCGCGGCCCATGGCAACACGTTGGCGTTGCCCGCCCGAGAGTTGACTGGGCTTGCGATCAAGGTAGTCATTGAGGTTGAGCATCGCCGCGGCTTCGGCCACTTTCGCGTCAATTACGTCTTTCGGTGTTTTACGGTTTTTCAGGCCATAGGCGATGTTTTTGCGCACACTCATATGTGGGTAAAGCGCGTAGTTTTGGAACACCATGGCGATGTCACGATCCGCGGGATCGACGTCATTGACGATGCGCTCCCCGATGGAGAGCGTCCCTTCGGTGATGTCCTCAAGCCCTGCGATCATCCGCAACAACGTGGATTTGCCACAGCCCGAGGGGCCAACGAGGACAACGAATTCGCCATCTTCGATGTGGAAAGAGGAAGGGGTCACGGCCTCTGCGCCGTTGGGGTAGATTTTGCGGACAGAGTCCAAGCTAACCTGAGCCATAGTTGTAGTCCTTATTTATCGGATTCCGTGAGGCCCTTGACGAACCAGCTCTGGAAGAAAATGACGACGAGCACGGGCGGCAGAATGGCGATCAGCGCCAACATATTGGCCCGGCCAAATTCGGGGATGTTGTTGCCTTCGAGCGTCTGCACGATCTGTTTGATGCCGCGCACGAGGGTGTACATGTTCTCATCCGTGGTGATCATGGTGGGCCAGAGATATTGGTTCCAGCCGTAGACAAACATGATGATGAACATCGCCGCGATCATGGTCTGCGAAAGCGGCACAAGGATATCGATGAAGAATTTGATCGGCCCCGCCCCATCAATCCGCGCCGCTTCGATCAACTCTTCGGGTACGGAGCGAAAGAACTGGCGAAAGAAAAACGTCGCCGTCGCGGACGCAATCAGCGGGATGATCAGGCCCTGATAGGTGTTCATCATGCCGAGTTGTTGCACAATCTCGTAGGACGGAAGGATGCGGACCTCCAAGGGCAACAGGAGCGTGGTGAAGATCAACCAAAACGCCAAAGTGGCAAAGCGCAGGCGGAAATAGACGATCGCATAGGCGGCCATCATCCCGATCACGATTTTGCCCAAGGCAAAGCCAAGACCGAGGATCATCGAGTTTTTCAGCATGTTCATCCCGGTGTTTTGACCGGAAAAGCCCGAGGCTTCGAACATCGCTTTGCGAAAGTTGTCATCAAGCTCAGTGCCGATGGTCAGCGTCGGGCCGAGTTTCATCGTCTCAAGGTCCGGCGTGGTCACGGTTTGCAACACGATCAACAGCGGCAACAGCATGAGCAGCGAGCCAAAGATCAGGATCGCGTGATCAAACACGGTTTCAAGTTTGAACCATGTACGTTTGCGCGTCTGCGCGATGGCATGGGCCGGATGAGGGGAATGGGCGGAAATGTCAGTCATGTCAGATCCTCAAGTGTAATGAATGCGCCGCTCAATCAGGCGGAACTGAAAGACGGTGAGGGCCAGGACGAGGATCATCAGGATCACGGATTGCGCCGAGGAACCGCCAAGATCATTGCCGCGGAAACCATCGACGAAAACCTTGTACACCAGCGTCATCGGGTTGTTGCCCGGCTCGCCTTTGTTGAGCGTATCGATCACGCCGAACGTGTCGAACAGCGAATAGGTGATGTTGGTGATCAACAGGAAAAACCCGGTGGGTGCCAAAAGTGGGAAGGTGATGTCCCAAAACCGGCGCGTGCCAGAGCGGTTGTCCAAAAGCGCGGCCTCGCGCACCGACCGCGGGATGGATTGCAGGCCGGAGAGGAAAAAGATGAAATTGACCGGGACCTGTTTCCACACGGAGACCACGATCATGGCAAAGGCCGTGTCAAAATAATTGACGCCTAAGGTAAAGTCCCAGCCAAAGAATTTGAACAAATCCGACAGCGGTCCCCAGGTTTGGTTGAACATCAAAAGCCCGATGAAACCCGCAACGGGCGGGGCGACCGCATAGACCCACATCAACAGCGTGCGGTAGGTCTTGGCCCCGCGCAGAACCTTGTCGGCCTTGACCGCAAACAACAGCGCCAAAGCGAGCGAGAAAAACGTCACCAACACCGTGAAGAGCACGGTGAACTTCGCCACTTTGAGATATTCGACGGAGCTGGTGAGGTGGGTGTAATTCTCAAGCCCCACAAAGGTCTGACCAAAGCCAAACGGGTCTTGCAGGTAGAACGAAGAGGTCACGGCATGCAACGCCGGCCAATAGAAAAAGATCGCGATGATCAACAGTTGCGGCAAAAGCAACAGGATCGGCAACCATTTGGTGGAGAATCCAGCGCGTTTCATGGGGGAGGGCCTTTCTGAGAAAGCCTGACGGCCGCAGCGGGTGCGGCCGTCAGTGTGGTGTCACAGGCAAGGCTTAGCCTTGGGTTTTTGCGAAACGGGCCAAAAGCTCGTTGCCTTCTTTTTCGATCGTCGCCAGAGCGTCATCGACCGTGGTCTCACCCGACAAGATGCGGCTGAACTCGCGGTTTTCGACGTCACGGATTTGAACGTAGAAGCCCATGCGATACCCTTTGGTGTTTTCACCGGAGGTCAGCATCAACTGTTTGATGCCGGTTTCCGCAGCCGGGAAACGGTCATAGTGGCCGTCTGCTTTCGCCATCTCGTAGGCCGCAGTGGTGATCGGCACATAGCCGGTTTCACGGTGCCACATGTACTGAACTTCCGGCGAGGTCAGGTAACGGAAGAACTCAGCCGTGGCTTTGTTTTCCTCGGCGGATTTGCCGGACATGGCAAAGAGGGACGCGCCGCCGATGAAGGTTTGGTAACCCTCTTCGGTGATGGAGGACCAGAACGGCAGGTTGGTGGCGGAGAAGTCAAACGGAAGGTCTTTTTTCATCAACCCGCCGAAGGAGCCGGAAGAGCCGATCCAAAGGCCAACTTTGCCCTGTTCGAACTGGGCTTGGTTGTCGTTCCAACCGGTGCCGTAAAAGCCAAAATACCCATCGTCCAGCCACTGCTTGACATGAGTCCAATGCATTTTGAATTCGTCGGTGTTGACGAGGATTTTGGTGCCCTCAGAACCATCGTAGCCATTGTCATTGGTGGCAAACGGCAGGTTGTGACGGCTAAAGAAGTTCTCGGCAAATTCCCACGGCAGGTGCGATTGCACGAGCGGCACGTAACCGGCGGCTTTCAACGCGGGGGCGGTAACGGTTTCGAACTCTTCATAGGTTACAGGAGCTTCAACGCCCGCCGCTTCAAGCGCCTGTTCGTTGAAATACATGATCGGCGAGGAGGAGTTGAACGGCATGCCGATCATTTTGCCGGTATTGTCGGCGTAGAAGTAACGCACACCGGAGATGTAGTCTTCGATGTTGAAGTCCACGCCATTCTCGGACAGCAGATCCTGCACCGGAACAGTCGCGCCTTTGGCGCCGATCACGGTGGCGGAGCCTGCGTCAAACACCTGAAGGATGTTCGGCTGTTCACCGGCGCGGAACGCCGCGATGCCCGACGTCAGGGTCTCTTCGTAAGAACCTTTGAACACGGGAGTGATTTTGTACTCATCTTGCGAGGCGTTAAAGCCAGCCGCGATTTCATTGACGGTTTCGCCAAGATCGCCACCCATCGCGTGCCACCACGTGATTTCGGTTTCGGCAAAGGCGGCTGTGCCCAACAGGGTGAACGCGGTTGCGGCCCCCAGGAATTTCGATGTTGTCTTGATGGTCATGTCACATCTCCGGTGTCTGTTTAAATCACGCAGGCATCCCAAGCGGGGCGCAAGCGTCGAAAAAGGTCCGTCCTCCCTCACGGGAGAAACGCGCAAGACACGTGCAGGCCCCGGATGTCCATCAGGGCCTGCACGCCTGTGCACACGTGTTCAGATACCCGGCGGATGTAATGGGAATGTGAAAGATTTTTATCATTCTTGACAAAATATGACCCAAAGCCCGACAGAGACGCCGTGGATCAGGATAAGCTCATATCACCCAAGCGTCACCGCCGTGTGACAGCTCAAGACGTGGCCGAGGCGGCGGGCGTGTCGCGCTCTGCGGTGTCGCGCGCCTTTACCGAAGGCGCGTATTTGGACGAGGAAAAACGTGAGCGCGTGCGCGACGCCGCTCTCAAACTGGGCTATCGGCCAAATGCTTTGGCCGCGGGGCTTCAGGGCGGGCGCTCGCATCTGGTCGCGATTTTCGTTGGCGACATGCGCAACGCCTATGACACCGAAGTCGTCACCCGCCTTGTCGGCGCACTGAACGCCATTCAAAAATGGCCGATCCTGATTGATGGCGGCGGGCTTTCATCCGTCAAAGAGGCGATGGGCGAGGTGCTGCGCTATCCTTTGGATGCGTTGATCCTGCGCTCCGGCTCCATGGACCCCGCAATTGCCAGAGAATGCACCAAGCTGCACATCCCGGTGATCTCGTCGGGGCGCGTCCTCAATCATCCGCAAATCGACAATGTCTGTTGTCGCAATGCGCAAGGAAGCCAGGCCGCCGCCCAGCTTTTGTTGGACCGTGGCCGCCAAAATTTTGGCTATATCGCCGGACCCTTGGGCTATAGCTCCTCAAGCGCGCGCCAAGACGGCATGATGCGGGCTTTGGCCGCCGCCGGGCTGGCACCTGTTGCCATTGAGGCCGGGGATTTTACGGTTGAGAGCGGGTTTGCCGCCGCCGAACGCCTGTTTGAGCGCGCGCGCCTTGATGCGCTGCTCTGTGCCAATGATGCCATGGCCATCGGCGCGCTGGGGGCTGCGCGCGCGCGCGGGATCGACGTTCCGGCCGATCTGTCCATCGTCGGATTTGATGATATTTCCATGGCGCGCTGGCCGGGGATCAATCTGACAACCGTCTGCAATCCGATCGACATTTACGCCGATAAAGTCGTCGAATTGCTGAGCGCACGTCTGGCCGATCCCGAAAAGCCCAGTGACGTGGCCTATATCGACACGCATCTGGTTTTGCGCGGGACTCATTAGGTCGCAGCCTCTGTTGCAGCCCTCTGGCCCGGATCACATCCGCCCGAATTTTGACCCCCTGACCCGAAAATCGCCCGTAGAATGACCAAAAGCCCCTGTCGGAGGATTTCCCCTATAGGTTGTGGTCTTCACCTGATCCGTTGCCGCATATCCTGATCTCAGTCAACGCGATCCGCCTGTAGATCGTCCTGGGGAGGAGGATACAGGCCTTATTTGAAAGAGAGAGATATGTTTTCAGTCTTGGATTTCCGGGCATTTTCGTCTGGGCAAGATTCGGTCGGGTTTACGACAGCACTGGGGGAGGCCTGTCGCGACAGTGGCGTTTTTTTTCTCACACATCACGGCATTCCGCGCGGGCTTTTGACGGATGTGGGCGAGGTGGCCGATACGTTTTTTGCCCTGCCAACGCGGGACAAAACCCCCCTCGACATCCGCCATTCCAACACCAATCGCGGCTGGGCGGGCTATGGTGTCGAAGTGATGGCGGACCGCCCGGATGTGCCTCTGTACAAAGAGAGTTTTAGCATCGGCTTGGATCTTCAACCCAACGATCCGCGTGTGCTGGCACATGAGCCGTTTCGCGCCCCAAACGCGTGGCCCGCGATCGACATGTTTCGCGATGTGATGTTGGATTATTACAAGGAAATGCTGGCGCTGGGGCGGCTTTTGATGCGCGCGGTCGAACGTGATCTCGATCTGCACGCCGATTTTTTCCAGCCGCATTTCACCGAACCGATGGCCACCCTGCGCCTGTCACATTACCCGGCCAACCCGTGGGACATTGCCGCCACTGACACCGTGGACGGTCCGGCACAGCATGATTACGGCGCGTTGACGATGGTGCTGACCGATGGCTCCGCCGGGATTCAGGTTCAGGACAAAGCGGGCCAATGGGTCGATGTGCCGGACATGCCGGACAGTTTGTTGGTGTTGGTCGGGGATTGCCTGATGCGGTGGTCCAATGATCAATATCGCTCGGCGCCGCATCGGATTTTACCGCCCGCCGCGCCGCGCCGTTTGGCGGCCTTTTACCTTGATCCCAATCCCGACAGCCTGATCACCCCGCTGCCCGGCACGGGTGCGGCGCATTACGCGCCCATTCGCGCCGCGGAGTATTTACGGGCGCGTTTGGACGAGATTTATCTTTCGGCGGCCGTGGCGCAGTAGCGTTGGATTGAGACTGGCTGGACAGGGGCATGAGCGGCCAGTAAGGCTGCAGTATGACCCATATTTTTGATCAAGACCTCGATGCCATCGACCTGTTGTGCCCGCTGCCCGTGCTCAAAGCCCGCAAGCGGCTTTTGGCGATGGCACCGGGCGAGATATTGCGCCTGCGGGCCTCTGATCCGGCGGCGGTGATCGACGTGCCGCATTTTTGCGCCGAGGCGGGGCATGAATTTGTGTCGATGTCCGACGAGGATGGCGTGCAGAGCTATCTGATTCGCCGCAGCAAAACCACGCTTTAAGAGGTCAACATGGCTTCGGCGCGGGCGAGGTCTTCGCGCGTGTTGATGTTGAAAAACGGATCAAACGACGGGGATGTCTCAAACACCACCGGCACCACGCCTTTGCTCTCGGCAAACTGCCGCATCCGCCGTTGATCGTGCCGCAACGCCTCCCGAAGCTCATCGCGCAATGCCACCGGCCAAAGCGCGAAGGTCGGATGCCAAAACCGTCTGCCTTCTGCCTCGGTCACGGCCAGGCCAAAACCTACGGGCGAGGAACCCGCTTGCAGCCGTGTCACAAGGTCGGTTGGGAAAAACGGCGTGTCGGTGGCCACCGTCACAATCGCCTCAAAGCTCATGCGCGCGGCCCAGTCCAACCCGGCCAAAACCCCCGCCAAAGGCCCCTGCGACTCTATGCTGCCATCGGAGAACACCGGATAGCCAAAGTCGGCAAAGCGGGTCAGGTCGCCATTGGCGCTGATCGCGAGTGTGGCGCATTGCGGCGAAAGCCGCGCGATCACCCGCTCGATCAAAGGTGCACCGCCAAGCCGCATCATGCCCTTGTCCTGCCCGCCCATTCGGGTCGCTTGCCCCCCCGCAAGGATCACCCCGGCGATCTGCGTTATTCTTGGTGTCACTGCGTGCTTTCCTCTCTGGCGTTCCGTCTGTATGTCCAGATACCATCCAATCAAGGCTCGCGGACTGCAAGGGCCAGACAGATCAAGGGCTGGTTCATGTTGGGATATGTGATGATGGCGGGGCGCGGCGAAACCGATGCGGTGTTATGCGCCTTGGCCGACCGGCTGATCTCCGAGGGCCGCCGTCTCGCGGGCGCGGTGCAAATCAATCGCGAGCGTCCCGGCGCAAGCAAATGCCATATGGAACTGAAGCTGCTGCCCTCGGGGGAGAGCCGATCCATCACGCAAGCCTTGGGTGAGATGTCGCAAGGCTGCCGTTTGGACGCCGAGGGGCTTGAACTGGCCGTGGCACAGGCGGAACGGGCCTTGGAGGCAGGGGCGGAGTTGGTTGTGATCAACAAATTCGGCAAACAGGAAGTGGCGGGCCGGGGCTTTCGCGCGCTGATCGCCGAGGCGCTGCATCGCGGTGTCCCGGTAATCCTTGGGGTCAATGAGAAAAACCTTCACGGCTTTGACGCCTTTGCTGGCGACATCGCCGAACCGCTTGCGCCCGATCTGACGGTGCTGTTGGAGTGGTGCCATGCAAAGTTGCATGTCGATTAAAAAATATGCGCATAAGCTTAATTTTTGACATATTGCCAAAGGGCACAGCGCGCGCCGCGCGGGAATCGTTTACTTTATAGGCCGATCGCCGCGATCTGAGGCCATGAGTGCCCCCCTATCCATCATCGTCGTCGAAACCGACCGCACCCGCGCGCAGCTGATCGTGGACAGCCTGCGGCAAGCGGGTGACTTCGACATTTATATCATCGCCGAAGTCACTGGGCTGGCGCGCCAAATACAGGCGCGTAACCCGGACATCGTGCTGATCGACATCGAAAACCCGTCTCGTGACACGATGGAAGAGCTGACCTTGGCCTCCGGTCCTCTGGATCGCCCGGTGGCGATGTTTGTGGATCGTTCGGATGAGGGCCTGTCTGCCGCTGCGATCGAGGCGGGGGTCTCGGCCTATATTGTTGACGGATTACATTCAAACCGGGTCAAACCGATTTTGGATGCCGCCATCGCCCGGTTTCGGATGTTTCAGCGGATGCGCACGGAATTGGCTGAAACCAAAAAGGCGCTGGAAGAACGCAAGGTCATTGACCGCGCCAAGGGCATGTTGATGCGCGCGAAAGGCATCGGCGAAGACGAAGCCTATGCGCTTTTGCGCAAAACCGCGATGGACCAGGGGCGTCGCGTTGCCGATGTGGCGCAGGCTTTGGTCACGGCGGCGGGGCTTTTGGCATGAGGGCGGTGACGGTTTCGGTCGGGTTCATACCGCTCGTCGATGCAGCCCCTTTGATTGTGGCACAGGAAATGGGATTTGCCGCCGAGGAGGGCATCAACCTTGCCCTCAAACCTGCGCCCTCCTGGTCCTCGCTGCGCGATATGTTGTCTTTTGGTCAGGTCGAGGCGGCACATATGCTGTCGCCGCTTCCAGTCGCCACGGCGTTGGGTCTGGGCGGGGCGGGGGCGAAACTGTCGGCCGTCTCAGTGCTGTCGGTGAATGGCAACGTGATCGGCGTGTCCAATGCTTTGGCTGCGCGGCTGCACGATCAGGGCCATGATTTCGGCTTTAACGATGCCTATAAGGCGGGCACCGCCTTGATCGCGGCCGCCAAGGGGCGGTTGCGGATCGGTGTGCCATTTCCGTTTTCGATGCATGCCGAGCTTTTATATTACTGGCTCTCGGCGCTGGGCCTTCCTGCGCCGCAATCGGTCGATATCCACACCGTGCCGCCGCCTTTGATGGCCGATGCGATGGAGGCAGGCGACATTGACGCGTTTTGCGTCGGCGAACCTTGGGGGTCGCAGGCGGTGGACAATGGCGTGGGGCAGCTTTTGTTGCCTGGATCGGCAATCTGGTCCTGTGCGCCCGAAAAGGTCTTGGCGGTGCGCTCAGACTGGGCCGAACAGGAAAGCGCCTTGATGGGTCGGTTGATCCGGGCCGTGTGGCGCGCGGGGCGTTGGTTGGGCGAACCGGACAGCCGGATGTTGACCTCCGAACTTTTGAGCCGCCCCGAATACCTTGATCTGCCCTCGGACATGCTGGAGCGCGCCTTGACGGGGCGTTTGGTGATCGGACCTGCGGGCGAAGAGCGTCATGTCGACGGGTTTGTCGAATTCTTCAAAGGGGCTGCGACTTTCCCATGGCGGTCGCAGGCCGAATGGATCGGAATGCAGTTGGCCACCCGGATGGGGTTGGATCAGGTGATGGCGCGCAGCGTGGCCGCCGGAGTGTTTCGTTCCGATCTTCACCGTCAGGCGCTTGTGGGAACCACCGCGGATTTGCCGGGTGCCTCCTCGAAAGTCGAGGGCGGATTGGATGCACCCATGGCGGTGGCTTCTGAGGCGGGGCACTTGATCCTTGGTCAAAATCGGTTCTTTGATGGGCGTGTTTTTGATCCAAAGGGGGATTGATGCGCAAATAATGGGCAAAACTGTGCGTTTGCAGCATTTTTTGGTCCGCACGACCCGACGCCTTTTGCATGTGCAGCGCGATTCCACGCATAGATAAGACATCGAAGGCAACGATGCCGCGATACGAGATTTCCATCCCGATGATCGGGATGACTGAGCAAAGCCGCTCGACAACCGCCCCCTCCTCCCGGGCGATTTGTCGGCGGCTTTTTTTTATTTTTCGCCTCCAACAGGGCATGCACTGACTAAGGGACACACAGATGAAACACCTTCTTCTCGGCCTCGCGGCCACCACGGCGCTCGCCACTCCTGGCTGGGCTGAGATGCTTGATCTCGAAAAAGATCAACTGACCTTTGGTTTTATCAAGCTGACCGATATGGCGCCTTTGGCCGTGGCCTATGAACAGGGTTTTTTCGATGACGAAGGCCTGTTTGTGACGCTGGAAGCCCAAGCCAACTGGAAAGTGCTTCTGGACGGCGTGATCGACGGCACCCTGGACGGCGCGCATATGTTGGCCGGGCAACCCTTGGCCGCGACCATCGGCTATGGCACCGAAGCGCATATCATCACGCCGTTTTCGATGGATTTGAACGGCAACGGCATCACCGTGTCGAACGAGGTGTGGGATGAGATGAAGCCGAACATCCCATTGGATGCGGAGGGCAAGGTGCAGCACCCGATTTCCGCCTCGGCTCTGGCTCCGGTGGTTGAAAGATTCCGCTCCGAAGGCAAGCCCTTTAACATGGGCATGGTCTTTCCGGTCTCCACGCACAACTACGAGCTGCGCTACTGGTTGGCAGCGGGCGGGTTGCATCCGGGGTTCTATTCCCCCGACAACATCACCGGCCAGATTGGCGCGGATGTGTTTCTCTCCGTCACGCCGCCGCCGCAGATGCCGGCCACGTTGGAAGCGGGCACCATCAACGGCTATTGCGTCGGTGAACCGTGGAACCAACAGGCCGTGTTCAAAGGCATCGGCGTGCCGGTTGTGACCGATTACGAACTGTGGAAAAACAACCCGGAAAAGGTGTTTGGCATCACCGCTGAGTTTGCCGAGGAGAACCCGAACACCACCAAAGCGGTTGTCAAAGCGTTGATCCGCGCCGCGATGTGGCTGGACGAAAACGACAACGCCAATCGCGCAGAGGCCGTCAAAATCCTGTCGCGCCCGGATTACGTCGGGGCCGACGAAGAGGTGATTGCCGCCTCGATGACCGGGACTTTTGAATATGAAAAGGGCGACAAACGCTCGGTTCCCGATTTCAACGTGTTCTTCCGCTACAACGCCACATATCCGTTCTACTCGGACGCAGTGTGGTATCTGACCCAGATGCGCCGTTGGGGGCAAATCTCTGAGGCCAAGCCGGACAGCTGGTACGACGAGGTCGCCAAATCCGTTTACAAGCCAGAGATTTATTTGGAGGCTGCAAAACTGTTGGTCGAAGAGGGTCTGGCCGATGAGGCCGACTTCCCGTGGGACAGCGATGGCTACAAGACCCCGACCCCGGCCGAAGATGTCATCGACGGCATCGGCTATGACGGCCGCGCGCCCAACGCCTATCTCGACAGCCTGCCGATCGGCCTGAAAGGCGAGCAGATCGTCATCGGCACCGAAGTCAAAGGCTAACCCAAACCTCTCCTGGGGCGCGCTTTCGGGTGCGCCCATTTTTCCGACCCTGATTTTCCCGCGAGGACCCTGCAATGACCGCCATAGATCCGCACGCTCTGGACACACAGGCCAAAGCGGCCCGCCGTGCGAAACTGTTCACCCGCATCAACAAAGCCGACACTTGGTTTCAGGTCTTGGGTCTGAGTTGGATGACCCCGATTTTGAAAGCCATCGCGGGCGACAACCCCAAGGCACAGGTCAAAGAGATCTGGAAACTCTTGGGGGTGCCGGTTTTGGCGATCCTGTGTTTCTTGATGCTCTGGGGCACATTGGCCCCGAAAGTGCAAACCTCATTGGGCGCAATCCCCGGCCCCTCGGCCGTTTGGGAAGAGGCCGTGAACCTACATTATGACGCGATGGCCAAGGCCGAAAAGAAGGCCGCGTTTGAAGAGCGCGTGGACAAACGCAACGCGCGGTTGATCGAACAGGGCAAAGCCGACGAGGTCAAAGACATCGCCTACACCGGCTCGCCGTCCTATTACACGCAAATCTGGACCTCGATCAAAACCGTGTTTTTCGGCTTTCTGATCGGCTCGGCCATTGCCATTCCTTTGGGGATTTTCGCGGGTCTGTCGCCCTATGCCAACGCCGCAATCAACCCTTTGGTGCAGATTTTCAAACCGGTGTCGCCGCTCGCATGGTTGCCGATTGTGACGATGATCGTCTCCGCGCTTTACACCAACAATGACGGGATGTTCGCGAAATCCTTCCTTGTCTCCGCCATCACCGTGACGCTGTGTTCGCTCTGGCCGACGCTGATCAACACATCGCTGGGGGTCGCCTCCATCGACAAGGACCTGATCTCGGTCTCCAGAGTGCTCAAAATGAACACCTATTCGAAAGTCACCAAATTGGTGCTGCCCTCGGCTTTGCCGTTGATCTTTACCGGGCTGCGTCTCTCGCTCGGTGTGGGTTGGATGGTGTTGATCGCCGCTGAAATGCTGGCGCAGAACCCCGGCCTTGGCAAATTCGTCTGGGATGAGTTCCAAAACGGCTCCTCGCAATCTCTCGCCAAAATCATCGTCGCGGTGCTGACCATCGGCATCATCGGCTTTCTGTTGGATCGGGTGATGTTCGCGCTGCAATCCCTTTTCACCTTCTCCAACAACCGGTGACCGACATGAGCATTCTCACATTCGACAATGTCTCCAAAGGCTTCGGTCAGGGTCTCACGCGCTCCGAGGTGTTGAAACATATCAACCTCGACGTGAAAGAGGGCGAGTTCCTTGTGCTCTTGGGCTTTTCCGGGTCGGGCAAGACCACGCTGATCAATCTGATGGCCGGGCTTGAAACGCCGTCTGAGGGGACCGTGTCGTTTAAGGGCAAGCCGATCACCGGGCCGGGGCCTGAGCGTGGCTTGATCTTTCAAAGCTATTCTTTGATGCCTTGGCTGACGGTCAGCGGCAATGTGCGCTTGGCGGTGGATACGATCTTTCCGGGTCTGTCCAATGCCGAGAAAGAGGCCAAGGTCGATCACTATGTCGGCATGGTTGGCCTGTCGCATGCCGCCGCGCGCCGCCCCGCTGAATTGTCGGGTGGGATGCGCCAGCGCGTCAACGTTGCCCGCGCCTTGGCGATGAACCCTGAGGTTCTGTTGCTCGATGAGCCGCTGTCGGCGCTTGACGCCCTGACCCGCGCCAATCTGGCCGATGAGATCGAACATATCTGGGAGGCGGATCAAAAGACCTGTGTCCTGATCACCAATGATGTCGACGAGGCCATTCTTTTGGCCGACCGGATCATTGCGCTCAATCCCGATGGGACGCTGGGCCAAGAGTTCACGGTCACCATTCCGCGCCCGCGCGACCGGATTGCGATGAATACGGATGATGGGTTTAAAATGCTGCGCGCGCGAGTGACCAAATATCTGATGGATGTCGGGATCGAAAGCAAAGCCGAGGGCACCAAGGTTCTGCCCAATGTCATGCCGATCCATTCGGTACCCGCCGCCGTCGCCAAGGCACAAGAAGGCATGATCGAAGACCGCTTCCTCGATTTCTCGCAAATCCATAAAATCTATCCCACCCCCAAAGGTCCGCTGACCGTGGTTGAAAATTTCGACCTGAAAGTGAACCGGGGTGAGTTCATTTCGATCATCGGCCATTCGGGATGCGGCAAGTCCACGGTCCTGACCATGGCGGCAGGGCTCAATGACATCTCCAAAGGCGTGATCAAACTCGACGGTTATGAAGTGCGCGGGGCGGACCCGGAACGCGCCGTGGTGTTTCAGTCGCCGAACCTGTTCCCCTGGCTCACCGCCAAGGAAAACGTGGCGATTGGGGTGGACAAGGTCTATCCGAAAGCCTCGCAGGCCGAGCGTCAGGACGTGATCGAATATTACCTCGAACGGGTCGGTCTGGCCGATGCGATGGACAAAGAGGCCGCGTCGATGTCGAATGGCATGAAACAACGCGTCGGCATCGCCCGCGCTTTTGCCCTGTCGCCGAAACTGCTGTTGTTGGATGAACCGTTCGGCATGCTCGATAGCCTCACGCGCTGGGAGCTGCAGGAGGTGTTGATGGAGGTCTGGGAGCGCACCAAAGTCACCGCGATCTGTGTCACCCATGACGTCGATGAGGCGATTTTGCTTTCGGACCGGGTGGTGATGATGACCAACGGCCCACAGGCGACCATCGGCAAAATCACCGACGTCAAACTGCCCCGCCCGCGCACCCGCAAGGCGCTGTTGGAACACCCGGATTATTACCACTACCGCCAAGAGGTGCTCGATTTCTTGGAGGAGTACGAACATGGCGCCAAGCCCAAATCCATTCCGACCCCAAAAGCCGTTGCGGCGGAGTGATCTCGATGGATGATCCGAGCATTTTTTTCGTCGGGGGGGCCTCTGATGCCACAGCGGCTTGTCATCGTCGGGGCGGGGATGGCCTCTGGGCGACTGTTGGAGCATCTGTTGGCGCAGGCCCCTGAGCCTTCGACATCACCCTGTTCAATGCCGAGCCGCGCGGCACCTATAATCGCCTGATGCTTTCGCCCGTTTTGGCCGGGGAGATAAGCTATGACGAGATCGTCACCCATGATGATGCATGGTACGCTCACCATAACGTGACCTGCCGCTTTGGCGAATGGGTCATCGCGATTGACCGCGAGGGCAAGCGGGTGATCGGTACAAAGGGTGCGGTGCCCTATGATCGTTTGGTCATCGCCACCGGCTCGACCCCCTACATCCCGCTGCTTTCGGGGCATGATCTGCCCGGTGTGATCGCCTACCGTGATGTTGAAGACACCGACCGGATGATCGGGTTGGGCGCGGGGTCCAAGGCGGTGGTGATCGGTGGCGGGCTTTTGGGGCTTGAAGCTGCGGCGGGGATGGCGGCGCGCGGGGTTGAGGTCACCGTGGTGCAGCGGGCGGGTCATCTGATGAATCGCCAACTCGATGCGCCAGCCGCCGAACTGTTGCAACAGGCGCTTGAGGCGCGCGGCATCACCGTCCGTTGCAATGCCCAGTCGCAAGAAATCCTGGCCGATGCCGCCGGACAGGCGCGGGCGCTGCGCTTGGCCGATGGCTCTGAACTCCCCTGCGATCTGGTGCTGATGGCCGTTGGGATTGTGCCCTCTGTCGGCCTTGCGCGTGAGGCGGGGTTGAGGGTCGGGCAGGGGGTTTGTGTCGATGATCAACTCGCCACCTCTGATCCATCCATCTATGCGTTGGGCGAATGTGTTGAACACCGGGGCGCGGTCTTTGGTCTTGTCGCGCCGCTGTTTGATCAGGCCAAAGTACTGGTCCAAACCCTGCGCGATCTGCCCGGCTGTTTCGTCAACAAAGACGTCTCCACCAAGTTGAAAGTCACGGGCTGCGATCTCTTTTCCGCTGGCGATTTTTCCGAGGCGGAGAGGCGTGAGAGCATCGTCTTTTCCGATCTGCGCGCAGGCGTTTACAAACGTTTGGTGATTGAAAACAACCGTCTGATCGGCGCGGTGATATACGGCGACACCCAGGATGGTGGCTGGTTTTTCAACCTGATCCGCGACGGTGTCGATGTGTCTGCGCTGCGCGACACATTGATTTTTGGCCCGGCCTATCAGGACGCGCCCAAACCCGAACCCGCTGCGCCTGCGCCGGTTGATGTACCCGTTTTGATGGAGGTTTTGGCATGAAACGCCCCCAATCCGCCTGTTCTTTGCGCTCGACCTGCCCCTATTGCGGGGTCGGGTGTGGCGTCCTTTTGGCGGTCGATGATCAAGGCGCGCTGGAGGTCCGGGGCGATCCCGATCACCCGGCCAATTTCGGGCGGCTCTGTTCCAAAGGCTCGGCTTTGGGCGAAACCGTCTCCCTCGACGACCGCCTTTTGACGCCGCGCGTCCATGGCCAAGACACAGATTGGGACAGCGCGCTGGATTTGGTCGCAACGACGTTCAAAGACACCATCGCCAAACACGGGCCAGATTCGGTTGCCTTTTACGTCTCGGGTCAATTGTTGACCGAGGATTACTATGTCGCCAACAAGTTGATGAAAGGCTTTATCGCTCCGCCAATATCGACACCAATTCGCGCCTTTGCATGGCCTCGACCGTGGCCGGGCACAAACGCGCCTTTGGCACCGACACGGTGCCGGGCACCTATGAGGATCTGGACGAGGCCGATGTGATCGTGCTCACCGGATCGAACCTCGCGTGGTGTCACCCGGTGCTCTATCAACGTATCCTTGCCACCCGCAAAGCGCGCCCGGATCAGAAACTCGTGGTCATCGACCCACGCCGTACCGCCTCTTGCGATCTGGCGGATTTGCATCTGCCGCTGGCGCTTGGTTCGGATGTGGCTCTGTTCAACGGGCTTTTGGCCGAGATCGAAAAACGCGGCCTGATTGATGCGGAGTTTGCCAAATATGTCTCCGGACTGGATGCAGCTTTAGTGAGCGCACGCGCCGATGATCTCGCGGCCACCGGCCTCTCTGATGACGTTCTGGCCGAGTTCTTCGATCTCTGGTGCGGTACGAAAAAGGTTGTCACGATCTTTTCCCAAGGCGTCAATCAATCCTCGTCGGGCACCGATAAAGTCAACGCCATCACCAATTGCCACCTCGCCACCGGGCGGATCGGCAAGCCGGGGATGGGGCCGTTTTCCGTCACTGGCCAACCCAACGCCATGGGCGGGCGCGAGGTCGGCGGATTGGCCAATATGTTGGCCTGTCACCTCGATCTCGAGAATGCCGATCATCGCAACGCGGTCAAAGACTTTTGGTCCGCTCCTGTCATGCCAGAGGTTGCGGGGCTGAAAGCGGTTGAGATGTTCAAGGCGGTGGGCGAGGGCAAGATCAAGGCGCTCTGGATCATTCACACCAACCCCGCCGTCTCCATGCCCGATGCCGATAAAGTGCGCGATGCCATTGCCGGATGCGATTTTGTCGTGGTTTCCGACATCACCGTCGCCACAGACACCGCCCGTTTGGCGCATGTGCTTTTGCCCGCGACCGGATGGGGCGAAAAGGACGGCACGGTGACCAATTCGGACCGGATGATGTCGCGTCAACGTGCGGTTTTGCCGGCGCCGGGATTGGCCCGCCCCGATTGGCATCAACTGGCCGAAGTCGGACGGCGCATGGGCTTCAACGCCGCGTTTGAATATGAAACCCCGGCGGAGATTTTCCGCGAATATGCGGCCCTTTCGGGGATTGCGGGCGGCTTTGGCCGCGATTTTGACATATCCGGCCTCGCGGACCTCTCGAACACCGCTTATGCCGATCTTGCGCCGACCCGTTGGCCGGTTTCAAGCGGCAAAAAGGGCGGTCGCTTCTTTGCCGATGGCGGGTTTTTCACCCCTGATGGCAAGGGGCGGATGCTGCCCGTGGCGTGGAAACCGCCGGTGGCCAAAACGGAGAAACGTTACCCGTTCCGTCTGAACACCGGGCGCATTCGCGATCAATGGCATACGATGACCCGCACTGCGCGCTCACCACGTCTGTCGGCGCATTTGGCCGAACCTTTCGTGGAAATTCACCCAGAGGATGCGAGCGCACAGGGTATTGGCCCGACCGCATTGGTCCTGCTCAAAACCCCGAATGGCCGGGCGATCGTGCGCGCGATGATCACGGATCGGACTCCCAAAGGCGAGGTTTTTGTACCGATGCACTGGACCGGGGAAAATGCCCCCTCGGGGCGGATTGACGCTTTGGTGCCCTCGGTCACGGACCCGATTTCCGGCCAACCCGAAAGCAAAGGCGCAGTGGTTTCGGTCACGCCCTTTGCCGCCAAATGGTACGGCTTTGCCATTTCGCAAATGCCGATCAAACCGAAATACGACTATTGGGCCTTGGCCAAAACCTATGCCGGATACCGGGTTGAATTGGCCGGGATGACCGTGCCCGAAGATTGGGTCGAAGAGGCGCGCAGGCTGTTTGGTCTGCCCGATGCCGATGTTCAAACCATGTTGGACCCGGCCAAAGGCACGGCGCGGGTGGCATTTCATGTCGGCGGTGCCTTGGTCGCCGCTTTGTTCGTCTCACGCACGCCCGTCGCAGTGATGCGCGACTATCTGGCGGCTCTGCCGGGCCAGGAGGTGCCGGGTGTGTTGGCGGGCAAGTCGCCTGCCAATCAACCGGACCCCGGTCCGGTGCTCTGCTCTTGTTTTAATGTCGGGATCAACACTATCTTGGCGGCAATTGAAACGCGCGGGTTGATGAGCGTGGAGGCGATTGGCGCGGCATTGGATGCGGGCACGAACTGTGGCTCCTGTCGCCCGGAAATTTCCGCCCTCATCGCCAAGGCCCAAACCAAAGAAGCCGCTGAGTGAGCCCCGATGAGCATTGCTGAATTTGTCCGCATTCTGGGCCGTGGCCCCGGTCGGTCCCGATCCTTGACTTTTGAGGAGGCGCAAGAGGCGCTGTCGCGGGTGTTGCGTGGGGAGGCGGCACCCGAAAGCGTCGGCGCGATGCTGATGCTGATGCGGATGAAAGGCGAGGTGCCCGGCGAGATCGCTGGCTTTACCGCCGCGTTGCGTGCCGGGTTGACCGCCGTGCCGAGGCCGGATTTGGACTGGCCGTCCTATGCCGCCGGACGCACGCGCGGCTTGCCGTGGTTTTTGCTTTCGGCGCGGCTGATCGCTTTGGGCGGGCATCAGGTTTTGATGCATGGCTGGAACGGGCTGGGCGAAAACGGTCATTTGATCCGCGAGGGCCTGGCCTTTGCCGGGATCGAGAGTTGCGGCAGTCCGATTGCGGCGCGCGACACGATGGCGCGCGCGGGTATTGCCTATCTGCCGCTGGAAAATTTCTCGCCCGAGCTGTTGCGCCTGTTGCAATTGCGCGCCGATTTTGGCCTGCGGTCTTGCCTCAACACCGTGGCGCGGATGCTCAACCCCGGCGGTGCGCGGGCCTCGGTCCAAGGTGTGTTTCACCCGCCCTACCGAGAGCTTCAGGCCGATGCCTCTGCCCTTTTGGGCCTGCCCGCGATGACGGTGATCAAAGGCGGCGGCGGCGAATTTGAACGCAACCCGTCAAAGGACATTCAGGCCTTTGGCTTGCGCAATGGGCAGAGTTGGGAGGCGCTTTTCCCGCCTGCCGGGGAGGAGGCGCGCCGGTTGAACGATGGCGAAACGGAGCTGTCACGCCTGTCTGATCTGTGGCACGGGCGTCTGGATGATCCGTTTGCCGAGGCGATTGTCCTCTCCACCGCAGCTCTGGCGCTTGACACATTGGGCGAGGTGGCGCCGGAGGAGACGGCGCACAGGCTTTGGGCCCATCGCTTGGCGTAAACGTGGCATTGGGTGCCCTGTCTTTACCTTAAATTCCCTCGGCTTTTACCATGCCCTTGCCCGATTTTTGCCGTTTTACACCAGCACTGTGAGGGCATGACAGGCGATGGAGGCCCGGAACATGGACTATGCACTCGACTATGCACATATGGCACAAGAGGCGCTGACACAGTGGATGGCGGGGCTGGATGCTGCTGATCAGGTGACGATGATGGCGATTGGATTTGGCCTGATGATCTTTGCGGTCGCAGCCTGATGATCCAACGCCACCGCGAGGCCAAAGCACAGCACCCGACCCGCAGCACGCTGGTTGAGGAGAGCGCGAGCTATGTGACCCCCGGCGAACGCCATATTGCGCCTGCGGGCAAGCAAAAGGGCGATGCGTTCCTGCGCCGGCTTGATCACTTGGCCTAACCAAAAATGGCCTAACATTCTCATTGTATTCAGATATTTTCCACGAGCGTTTTATGTATAAATTGGTTCTTCAGGCGGTTTTATTTTCGGCACTGGCGATTGGATTCGTCGTCTTTAAATCAGACGGCTTGCGTCAGGCGGCGCAGACCGGGGACATCTCACACCTGTCCTCAACCAGCGTAGCCGCCGCGTCCTATATGTCGTTGACCGATCAGCTTTCGGGCAAGTCTGGCCATGCTTCCGCAGGCTACGGTATATATGATGCCTATGGCAGCCCGAGCCAACCGTGGTACGCCAAATATGACCCGCGTCAGCTATGGCGCGCGCACCCGAGACAGATCAAATTGAACCCCAAAACCATCCTCGCACCGCACAGTGACGGGGAGAGCCCCGACAGCCTTGCCGCGCAACTTGCCAAAAAGGGATTGAATGCTGAAGATGTGAGCGTGGTCAAATTGAACTGAGCGGCTCGCGCCCGGTTCAAACCTGATCAAAAATCGACGTCAACATTGGGTAATTTCAGCTCTTTCATCAAGTCGCGAAGCTCCTGACGGGCGGCAACGTTGGAAATATTGAGCGCCGATTTCACACCGATGTCTTTCAAATCCAAAAGCGTCAGACCGCGCGGGAACAGTTCGCGGTAAATCACCCGCTCGGAAAACCCCGGCGCGACGCGGAACCCGATCCGTTTCGCCAGCTCCTCCATCGCGTCACCGATCTTTTTCTTGTTGTGCATCTGTTGCGCGCCCAAACGGTTGCGCAAGACCACCCATTCGATCGGTTTCAACCCGGCCTGTGCCCGCAATTGCCGGGCGTTCCAGACCATTTCGGAATAGACGGAAGGGCCGAGAATTTTGTTGGTGTCAGGATCAACCCGCGCCAAAAGGTCAAAGTCGATGAAACTGTCATTCATCGGCGTGATCAACGTGTCGGCCAGCGAATGCGCCACCTGAGACAGGCGGGTGTGTGAGCCGGGACAGTCGATCAGGATGAAGTCACAGGATTCCTCAAGCCCGGTCACGGCCATCGACAGACGACGATCATAGATGTTCTCGCCCTCGGCCAAATCCGCGGCCTCGATTTGTGGCAGGTCGCGATATTCGGGCGTCGGAAGGTCCATGCCTTCACGCACGCAATAGGACAGGCGATTTTCCAAATAGCGGGCGAATGTTTTTTGGCGCAGATCCAGATCCAGCGCGCCCACCCGTAGGCCCAGACGGGACAAAGCCGTTGCCACATGCATGGACACGGTTGACTTCCCGGCCCCGCCCTTTTCGTTCCCGACGATGATAATATGCGCCACGTCCCGTATTCCCACTTCTCTCGGCGCGCTTGTTGGTCTGCGCGCTCATGTCGTTTGAGTTCTTGTATGCCGTTGTTCGGGGCTTTTGTTCAAGTGCGATCAACACGCGGGAAGGGGCAACCTCAGGGCCGTTGCCGAAATGTGGCATTGCTGCGCGGGGGGGGGGGCTGGTTTGGTCGAAGCCCAGAGATGCGGGCAGGACTGGAAAAGAGGGACAGTGTGCTCGCAACGAAAAACGCCGCCCCATGGGGCGGCGTTGATCATCATAAACGGGGATTGGCTTAAAAGCCGAGGCCCGCATATTTGTTTTTGAACTTCGACACGCGACCGCCAGCATCCATAAGGCGCGAGCTGCCGCCGGTCCATGCCGGGTGCACGGTCGGGTCGATGTCGAGGGCAAGCTGGTCGCCTTCGTTGCCCCAGGTGGAGCGCATCTGAAGGATCGTGCCGTCGGTCATTTTGACGTCGATGAAGTGGTATTCGGGGTGTGTATCTTTTTTCATCGGTCAGATCCTTACGCGTCTGCGCCGGAAAGCGGCTTGTAATTGGTGACTTCGGCGATACGTGCGGATTTGCCACGACGATCACGGAGGTAGTACAGTTTGGCGCGACGCACACGGCCACGACGCACAACTTCGATCGACTCGATGTTGGTCGAGAACAGCGGGAACACACGTTCCACGCCTTCGCCAAAGGAGATTTTACGCACGGTGAAAGAGCCAGCGATGCCCTTGCCGTTTTTGCGGGAGATGCAGACACCTTCGTAGTTCTGCACACGGGTGCGCGTGCCTTCGGTCACTTTGTAACCGACGCGGATGGTGTCACCGGCTTTGAAATCCGGGATGGTCTTGCCGAGGGCAGCAATCTGCTCGGCTTCCAGTTGGGCGATAAGGTTCATCGCTTTACTCCAATGATGCTCACGGTTTTGGCCCGTGAAGGTTTACGCGTCCTCAGAGCTCTGTGTCTTCTATCGGGTCCGCTGATGCGCCCGCCAGAGGTTCAGGTCGTCTTTGCTTTGGTCATTTTCCGGGTCTCAGGTGATGCCGAAGAAAACATCAGACCAAAGAAAAAAGATCCGCGAACCGATTCCGGTCCCGGATGGGCGGTGTATAGGGCCATCCAGCCATTCGATCAAGAGGGTTTTCCCCTTTATTTGTTGGATTTTTCGGCCTCATAGGCCGCCCACATGTCCGGCCTGCGTTCGCGGGTGATTTTTTCGGACATCTTTTGCCGCCACTCCGCAATTTTACCGTGATGACCCGACATCAACACCTCTGGGATCGGCATGCCGCGCCACTCAGCGGGTTTGGTGAATTGCGGATGTTCCAAAAGGCCGTTGGAATGGCTTTCGTCTTCGATGCTCTCGGCATTGCCCAAAACGCCGGGCAAAAGCCGCACCGTGGCGTCGATCATCGCCTGTGCTGCGATCTCGCCGCCAGTGAGGACGAAATCGCCAAGAGAGACCTCTTCGATGCCGTAGTGAAACAGCACCCGGTCATCGACGCCCTCAAAGCGGCCACAGATCATCGTGATCCCGCGCGCCTTGGACCAACGTTTCGCCGTCGCCTGATCAAACCGTTTGCCGCGTGGCGACAGGTACACCAGCGGCCAGTCTTCGCGGTTGGGCGGTGTGCCGTTCATGGCAAAGTCAATCGCCCGGCCCATCACGTCAGGGCGCAGCACCATCCCCGCACCGCCCCCCGCAGGCGTGTCATCGACATTGCGGTGTTTGCCCTCGCCAAACTCGCGCAGGTGGATTTGCTCCAACTGCCATGTGCCCTCTTGCAATGCTTTGCCGGTCAGGCTTTCGCCCAAGACTCCCGGAAAGGCCTCAGGAAACAGCGTGATGATTTTTGCTTTCCACACCCCCATCAGGTCCGGCGTGTTGGTCATCAACTCGCGCGGCGCCACGGTGGGGCGCACGGCGAGGCGGCCATGGGATTTCATCGGCTTTGGGGCGGTGGAGTCGGATTCGTCAGACATACCGCCATATAGCCGTGCCCAAGAGATGCGCCAAGGGCGAAAGGAAACGTGAAAGCTGATCCGCTTTAGGTGCCGTTGGGTTTACAATCGCCTCCTGCGCCATTTGATAGGCGGGGATCTTCGATGTCCAACAGCGAAAAGAAATCAATGGCGCGGGCTGAGACCTTGGTCTTGGTGGCTTTAGGCGTTACCGCGATGGCCCGACAAACCGAGAACCGCGTACCATCGCGGCGTCAAAAGCACGCGGTCTTGTAGGTCGGCTTCAACATGCGGCGCAAGATGGCCACGTTGCGAAACGAAAATGTCTTGGAGCGTCGTCGCGCCGGTTTTGTGAAACCCGGCATGGATGAGAATCCGTCGGCTCACTCAAACAGCCCCTCCGGCGGGTCCGCGATGATCCGGCCAGACGCCAAATCCACCGTCGGCACAACCGCCATCGTAAATGGCATCAACACCGAGGCTTTCAACGCAGGCCCTGAGACTTCCAACAAATCACCCGCGCCGTGGTTAAGCACATTACTCACCGTGCCCAACACCGCGCCGCCCGTATCCAGTACAGTCAGCCCGATCAAGTCGGCGTGGTAATATTCGTCGTCGGGCAATGAGGGCAAAACGTCCCGCTCGGCATAAAGCACGACGCCTTTGAGTGCGTCGGCCTCTTCCTTGGTGGTCACACCTTCCAGATCGGCGGCAAAGCCGTTCTTGATCGCGCGGGTGAGGGTGAGGTTATAGGTGGTTTTACCGTCCTCAGAGGTGAGGGGCGAGTAGTCGCCAATCGCCTCGGGATCAGCGCAGAAACTTTTGATCCGCACTTCGCCATGAACGCCAAACGCGCCCGCAATGGCGCCAACGATGATTCTTGTATCCGTCATATCCAACTCTCGACTGGCCTTTGCGGCGCTTCAGATTAACGGTCCAGAATGTCCGGGCAAGGGTGACGTTTTTCCCACCCAAGGCGTTCCAGTTCCGGCAGTTCCGTGTCTTCTTCGGGGTGCCCGATGCAAAGATAGCCGATCAGGCTCCATGTGTCTGCCACCTCAAGGTCGCGGCAGAGCGCCTTGGGGTCAAGGATCGAGACCCAGCCCAAACCAATGCCCTCGGCGCGCAGCATCAGCCAAAATTGCATGATTGCGGAGACCACGGAATAGCGCAGCATTTCGGGCATGGTGGCCACGCCCAAGCCTTTGCCCTCCGTTGTGGCCTCGTCACAAAATACCGCGATTTGCACCGGGGCTTCGCGCATCCCGGTCAGTTTCAACCCGGCATATTGTTTGGCGGTCTCGCCGCTATAGCCGGCCAGCGCGTCGGCATTGGCGGCCTCGAAATTCTCAAGCGCGGCTTTGCGCGCAGTTTCTGATGTCAGGCGCACAATCCGCCACGGTTGCGACAGACCAACCGAGGGCGCCAAGGTGAAGGCATCCAGGCATTTGGTCAGAACCGCCTCATCCACCGGATCGGTGCGAAACCGACGCACGTCCCGCCGCCAGCGCAACAGCGCATGCAGATCGTTTCGAAACGCCAGTGAAAACTGGCCGATGTGAGATGTCGTCATCTGTTTGATCCTGTATCGCATCCATCCGCCTCATGCCGCGTGAGGTGGCACCATAGGCAGGTCTTTCGGGTCAGAAAATCACCCCAAAGGGGAAACGCCGGACCTACCAAACGGCAGACCCGGCGCAGAACAGCAGGGGTCAGGTCAAAAGGCCTGGTGCCCCGTCCGATACCGATGCGGACGGGCCGCAGCGGTCCAGAGCTTATTCCTCAGCAGCAGCTTCGGCCGGAGCGGCAGCGGCTTCAGCGGCAGCAGCCACTTTTGCAGCTTTCTCTTCAGCGCGCTCGACGGCTTTTTTGCCCGGCTTGGCTTTGTTCGGGTTGGCGCGGACTTTTTTCTCAAGAACGCCAGCCGCTTCGAGCATACGTGCCAAACGGTCGGTCGGCTGTGCGCCTTGGCCGAGCCAATATTTCACGCGGTCGAGGTCCATTTTGACGCGATCTTCGGAGTCTTTCGGCAAGAGCGGGTTGTAGGTGCCCAGCTTTTCGATAAAGCGGCCATCACGCGGCATGCGCGCGTCGGATGCAACGATGGAATAGTGCGGGCGCTTTTTGGAACCGCCGCGGGCGAGACGAATTTTCATAGCCATGGTGTAATCTCCTGATTGAGCTATTGAGCTGAGACGTGTTTGAAAACGCTCAGCAATCCTGATGTTTTTCGTGGTGGTGAATGACTTCCTGAATGATGAATTTCAGGAATTCCTTTGCGAATTCCGGGTCTAGATCGGCACGTTTGGCCAAGTCTTCGAGCCGGGCAATTTGTTTGGCCTCCCGATCGGGATCGGAGGGCGGCAGGTCATGCGCGGCTTTGAGTTTGCCGACAGCCTGTGTGTGTTTGAACCGCTCGCCCAGCGTATAGACGAGGATCGCATCGAGCCGATCAATGCTTTCGCGATGCTCTTTGAGGATTTCCTGAGCGCGGGTGACATCATTGCTCATGCGTAGGCCTCCATTCCGCCGTCTTGCAACGCCTCTGGCGAGGGGTGGCGATAGACAAGGCAGTCCTCTTGATCGGGTGTGTCGGCGGTTGTGTCCAACGTCGCGCCCAGCCGTTCGGCCAGCGCAATCGAACGGACATTGCCCGCGTCGATGTAGGACACCAACGTGTCGTGACCCAGTTCGACATAGGCATAGGAGCGGGCCATTTCCGCGGCTTCAAAGGCGTAACCGTGGCCCTCAAACCCCTCCATCATGAACCAGCCGAGTTCGAGTTCCGGGAAATGCGGCGGTTTGTTGAGTGCAACCTGACCAACAAACGCCCCGTCTTTGAGCCGCTCAATGCCCCATGCGCCGTGACCGAAAAGATCCCATTGCGCGATGTCACCACAGAACGCGAACCAAGCCTGACGGCGGGTCAGCGGCCCATGCATAAACGTCGAGCGCTCGGAGGCGAACATGTCAGCGAAGTGATCGAAATCACTTGCAACATGGCCGCGCAACCGCAGGCGCTGGGTGTCTATGGTGGGGGCGAGCGTCATGACTATTTCTTTTTGCCCAGACCGGAGAGATTGGAGGGCAGGCCCATGCCGCCGCCCAGACCCGGAAGACCGCCCGGAAGGCCAGACATGCCCTTGGGCAATGCGCCAGAGAGCGCCTTGGTGGCTTCGGCCATTTTTGCCGGATCCATGTCTTCGAGACCTTCGGGGCCGCCTTTGCCAAACATGCCTTTGACCGCCTGTTTCAACATGCCGCCCTTGCCCATTTTGCCCATCTTTTTCATCATGTCCGCCATTTGGCGGTGCATTTTCAAAAGTTTGTTGAGCTCGGACACTTCAAGACCTGCACCCTTGGCGATCCGCTTTTTGCGTGAGGCCTGCAAGAGCGCCGGGTTGGCGCGTTCTTTTTTGGTCATGGATTGCACGAGGGCGATTTGGCGGGTGATGACCTTGTCGTCAAAGCCCGCATCGCTGACCTGCTTGGCCATTTTTCCCATGCCGGGCATCATCCCCATGATGCCTTCCATGCCGCCCATTTTCTGCATTTGTTCAAGCTGCATCTTCAGGTCGTTCATGTTGAACTGACCCTTTTGAAAGCGCTTCATCATCCGCTGGGCTTGGTCGGCCTCGATGGTTTCCTGTGCCTTTTCGACAAGCGCAACAATGTCGCCCATGCCTAGGATGCGACCCGCCACACGGTCCGGGTGGAACTCTTCGAGCGCGTCCATCTTTTCGCCCAAGCCGACGAATTTGATCGGCTTGCCGGTGACCGCACGCATGGAAAGCGCCGCACCCCCGCGACCGTCGCCATCCATCCGGGTCAACACGACGCCGGTGATGCCGATCCGGCCATCAAAGTTTTCGGCGGTGTGCACCGCATCTTGGCCGGTTAGACCGTCCACCACCAAAAGCGTCTCACGCGGCGCGGTGATGGCTTTGACCTCTTCGACCTCAGTCATCAACGCATCGTCAATGGACAAACGACCGGCGGTGTCGAGCATATAGACGTCATAGCCGCCCATCAGCGCCTGTTGTTTGGCGCGTTTGGCGATGTCAGCGGGCTTTTGTCCCGGCACGATCGGCAAAGTGTCGACGCCGATCTGATCGCCCAAGACCTTGAGCTGATCCATCGCCGCCGGACGATAGACGTCAAGCGAGGCCATCAACACGCGCTTGCCCTGTTTGTCTTTCAAACGCTTGGCAAGTTTCGCGGTGGTTGTGGTTTTACCACCACCTTGCAGACCGACCATCAAGATCGCGGCAGGCGGATTGTCGACCTTCAACTGACCGATTTCGGCACCGTCTCCGGCCAGAACCGCGATCAATTCGTCATGGACGATTTTGACAACTTGCTGACCCGGAGTCACGGATTTAGTGACGGCTTGGCCGGTGGCCTTGGCTTCAACCGCTTTGACGAAATCACGCGCCACGGGCAGCGAGACATCGGCCTCAAGCAGGGCCACACGCACTTCGCGCAGGGCGGTTTTTACATCGTCTTCGGACAAAGCACCCTGTTTGGTGAGCTTGTCGAAGACGCCAGAGAGGCGTTCGGACAGATTTTCAAACATGGGCCGTTCTCCTTTTTCGATCCGTTTTGGGATCAGGGGCCGTTAACGATGTGCTCTATGTGGGGACAGAGCGGCGAATTGCAAAGCCCAAATGCGGTTCCGCCCCCGTGGGCGTATAACGCTGACGGGGGGCGATCCTGGCACTCGGCCTGAGGACCGGAAGACACGACTTCCGGGGAATTTGATCCGGGCAATACGCGCCTGCGTATGGAGAGTCAAGACAATGAGGCGTCAGACCCGCGCACAACGCGCTGGTCGATGGGCCAAATCACTCTAATATTTAATCTACGGCTCAGGGGGAGAGACCAGATGAAGGACGCACAGATGACAGTCCGCGCACAAGACGCCTGTGAAACCGGGGTGCTTTATGTGGCGGGCGGGGCGGATTATGTGGATTTGGCGATCCAATCGGCGCGCTCCTTACGGGCACGGGACCCCGATATTGCCATTGATCTGGTCACCGACCTGCCGGAAAACCTGCCGCGGGATTTGTTTGATCGGGTCACCGCCTGTCCTGACATGCACCCGCGCGAGAAGCTGCGTGCCATGTCCGCCACCCGGTTTCAACGCACGCTCTATGTCGATTGCGACACGCTGTTTGTTGCACCTCTGGGCGATCTCTTCGCGGTACTGGATCGGTTTGAATGCGCGCTCACCCATGATGTGCGCCGCGATTGGGCGTTGATCCAGGAGGGACGCGACCACCAAACCCCTTATGCCTTTCCGCAACACAATTCTGGGGTGTTTCTCTATCGCCGCTCGGAACCGATGTGGGCGTTTCTGGCCGAATGGGCTGATCGGTTTTTCGCCGATGATGCGATTGAGCGCGATCAGATCATTCTCAAGGACCTGTTATGGGAAAGCGATTTGCGCTTTTACGTTTTGCCGCCCGAATTCAACCTGCGCCGGGTGACGGTCTTGGATGCGTGGGAGCCGCTGGATGCCCGCCCGACCATTCTCCATTCGCATCGGTTTCAGGACCACATGCGCGCCAAGGACGGTCAGGCCGCAGAACGCATTTCAACGCTGGAGACGCTTTTGGCGGTCGAACGGGTGGCCTTGGCGCAGGAATGGGATGCGGCGCTGCCTGAGCAGGCGCAGCGTTGGGCGCATTTGCGGAAATAAAGGAATGCCCTTGCAATTTTGAACGGACGGCGTGAGTGTGGCGGGAAAGCGTTCCTTGCTGCACATGAGGTTGTTGATGTCTGTTGAAAACTGGGATGAATTTCGCACCGCCTTTCAAGTTGCCAAAATGGGCACTGTCTCAGGGGCCGCTCAGGCGCTTGGTGTGCATCATGCCACCGTGATCCGCCATATCGATTCTTTGGAATCGCGCCTTGGGGTCAAACTGTTCCAACGTCATGCGCGCGGCTACACCTCGACTGAGGCCGGGCTTGATCTGTTGAAAATTGCCCAGACCACCGACGATCAGTTTTCGCAGCTCGTCTCACGCATCAAAGGCCGTGGTGAAAAGGTCGAGGGCGAATTGGTGATCACCTCCTTGCCCGGTGTCGCGCGGCTTATGGCGCCCGCGATTGCCGAGTTTCAGTACCAACACCAAGATCTCTATGTGCGCTATGTGATGGACGAACGTGTGCTGCGGCTGGAATATGGCGAGGCGCATGTTGCCATCCGCGCGGGCCTGCCGCCGCAGGAACCCGACAATGTGGTTCAGAAATTTTACAGCCAAGCCTTTGGCCTCTACGCGCATGAGACTTACCTTGAACGCTATGGCCGGCCCGATGACGCCGATCTCACAACCAAGCTGCGCTTCGTCGCCTTGGACAACAAGACCTCGCGCGCACCTTTCATGATTTGGATGAATGAGAATGTCGCCGATGATCGGGTGGTGTTTCGCACCTCTGATGGCGAAGCCCTGGCCGAGGCTGTCATAGCGGGGGCAGGTGCCGGGTTCATGCCGACATGGCGGGGTGAGCGGACGTCCGGGTTGGTACAACTGATGCCTCCCACGCCGGAGCTGGAAAGTCAGGGGTGGCTGGTGACCCATGTCGATCTGCATCGCACCGCCAAGGTGCAGGCTTTTCTAAAGTTTTTGAAAGCCTATGCGAAGGACATGGAAGATTTGCCCGAAAGATACTCGGCGTGATGACAACGCACGTCACGGCCCCTGTGCGCGTGCGGGCAATGGACGCGCCCGCACCGTTTCGGTAAGGGGCATGGGGCCAGTTGATCGCAACTGGTTTCACAGGGAGCCTCTCGTGCCACACAAAGCTTCTGCCAATGACCGGCGCAACGGGCATCTTGCGATGCTCACCTTCTCTTTCCTCGTTGCCGGGTCCTTTTCGCTTGGGGCCATGGCTGCCAATGAAATCACCCCGCTTGCGATCAATGGGGTGCGTTTTGTTCTGGCCGCGCTGATCGTGGGTGTTTTGGCGCTTGTGACCGGTGGCATTCCGCGCGCGTCTTTCAAACAGCCATGGCGCTACGCCATTCTCGGCGGGATTTTCGCGCTGTATTTCGTGATGATGTTTGTCGGATTGAAAACGGCCACACCTGTCTCCGCCTCGGCCGTTTTTACCCTGACCCCGGTTTTGGCCGCGTTCTTTGGCTATCTCATCATGCGCCAAATCACCACGCGCCGCATTGCCGTGGCTTTGGCCATTGGTGCCGCGGGTGCGCTTTGGGTGATTTTCAGGGCGGATCTCAAGGCGCTTTTGGCGTTTCAAATCGGCAAAGGCGAGGCGCTGTATTTCATCGGCGTTGTCGCTCATGCGATCTACACACCTTTGGTGCCGCGTCTGCACCGGGGCGAGCGTACCTTTGTCTTTACCTTCTTTATCCTTTCCGCAGCCTCCATCGTGATCCTCGCGTTCGGCTGGCGCGATATTCTGGCCACCGATTGGGCCGCGCTGCCCTCGATCGTCTGGATCACCTTGGCCTATCTCGCTGTTGTCGCCACCACCATCACCGCCTCGCTTTTGGCCTTTGC